>CACYDD010000053.1 GCA_902773065.1 uncultured Ruminococcus sp.
AAAAGAAAGAGGACAAAAAGTCCAAAAAAGACAAGAAGGCTAAGAAAGAAGAATTCGAGGAAGAGTGAGAAAAGGGGCTAGGGGCTAGGATCTAGGGTCTAGGATTTAGGTTCTGGGTTTTACTCCCGAATAGACTGATTTGGATCACAGATCGTTTTTATCCGACCCATGCTGCATGAATAATATTTTGACTTCTTTTTGCATAGGAATGGTAAAAAGGGGTTGAGAGAATGATCGATAAAAAGAAAGCGGTCGCGTCGCTGGTTGCCGGGACATTGGGCGGTCTTGCGGCAACAGCGGTGGTGCTGATGATCTTTGCATTTATCACTGTGAAAATGCAGAATGTGAATTATGATGTATTCCTGCCTGTTGTGATCGCAGCAGCGTGTATCGGGGCATTTTGCGGAGGATATCTTTCCGCAAGGATCAATCGCAGTGCAGGGCTTGCGATCGGAGCAGTCAGTGCGGTGCTGATTTTTGCCGTCCTTCTGTGTGTCAGTGCAGCATTGGGGGCAGTTCCGCAGGCAGCGGCGGCGCTGAGACTGGCGGCAATGGTGATCTCTGGAGCGATCGGCGGTGTTCTCGGCGTTAACAAACGACGCAAAAAAAGAAAATTTAATTTGTCATAAAAAGAATTGAATTTATTGTCATAATATGTTAAAATAAATAGGTAAAGATATAACCGAAAGGGTGATTTTCATGGCAAAGCATATCAAAACTCTCAATCAGGCTAATCTGAAGGAGTCCGCTGTAAAGGGCGGCTGCGGCGAATGTCAGGCTTCCTGTCAGTCCGCTTGCAAAACATCCTGCACAGTAGCGAACCAGAAGTGCGAGAAATAATATCGGTTTGATACTAAGCAACAAAGGGCGGATCAGTGTCCGCCCTTTGTGCTGTGCTATGTGAAAATGAGGAAAGGAGTTTGAGTAGGAAAACTTCCTTTAAGGGTAACAATTCCCTTTAGTTTCCGATTTCCCGACCCCTAGATCCTAGCCTCTAGTCCCTAGCCCCTAAAATAAGGAGAATGAAAGATGATTCATAAATATAAACTCGGCGGATACAATATTTGCCTTGACGTTCACAGCGGAGCGGTTCATGTTCTGGATGATGTCGCATATGACATACTGGATTATGCGGATGAAAACATGAGCGAAACCCCCGACGAAAAAATACTTGCCGAACTTAGCGAAAAATATGACAGGCAGGAAATAGAAGAAACCTATGAAGCACTTTATGAGCTTTATCAGGACGGTATGCTGTTTTCTCCCGATGATTATGAGCAGTTTGCAGGAATGATGACGAAAGCACCCGTCAAATCCATGTGTCTGAATATTTCCCACGACTGTAACCTTAGATGCGAATACTGTTTTGCGGCAAAGGGAGATTTCGGTCAGGGACGGTGTCTGATGCCGCTTGAAACGGCGAAAAAATCGATTGATTTTATTATTGCCAATTCGGGAACAAGGCGCAACCTTGAGGTGGATTTCTTCGGCGGTGAACCGCTGATGAATTTTGAAGTGGTAAAGCAGACGGTGGAATATGCACGGAGCATTGAGAAGGAGCATAACAAGAATTTCCGCTTTACGATTACGACCAATGGTCTTTTGCTTGATGATGAGAAAATCGAATATATCAATCGTGAAATGAACAATGCCGTTCTGTCGCTTGACGGCAGAAAAGAGGTCAACGACAGACTGAGAGTCACCCCCAACGGCAAGGGCTGTTATGATATCATTGTGCCGAAATATCAGAAGCTTGTGGCAGGCAGGGGCGACAAAGATTACTATATCAGAGGTACGTTCACAAAATACAATCTTGATTTCACCAATGATGTTCTGCATATGCGAGAGCTTGGTTTTGACCAGCTTTCCATTGAGCCTGTTGTTTCTGACCCGAAGCTTGACTACAGTATCAAATATGACGATTTGCCTGTTGTATTCAAGGAATACGAGCAGCTTGCGGATACCATCATCAAATCAAGGAAAAAGGGCGATTATTACAACTTCTTCCACTTCATGATTGACCTCAACCAAGGACCGTGCGCCATCAAGCGTCTGCGCGGCTGCGGCTGCGGCAACGAATATGTGGCAATTACACCACAGGGCGATATTTATCCGTGTCACCAGTTTGTGGGCAACGAGGAATATAAAATGGGCAGCCTTCACGATGGCACGTTCAATACCGAAATGAAGCAGGATTTTGCAAAAGCAAATGTTTACAGCAAGGAAAACTGCAAGGACTGCTGGGCGAAATTCTACTGTTCGGGCGGCTGTAATGCCAACAACTTCCAGTATGAGGGCGATATCAGAAAGTCGCACAAAACCTCATGTGAGCTTGAAAAAAAGCGTCTGGAATGTGCCATCATGATCAAAGCGGCTCTTTCCGAGGAAAGTGACGAAGCTCCCTGTGACGGCGAAGATTGTATTTCAGCTTGCCACTGAAATAATGAATAATTAATAATTATTTAGCCGACCGGCGGAGACATTCCGCTGAGTCGGTGTAAAATTTTTTGGGGACTTTATGGTGCGGCAATAAATGAAGTATTACACAAAAATCGTAAGATATCTCCCCCCACTTGAAATTTATCGTAAGGGAAGTTTGCTATCCCCTTGTGCCAAATCAAGGGAATATATCAGTGAATGTTACAAACAAAATGAAATTCTTGAATGACACAATAAATATTTTATGAATTGCTGAAAGACGCATGAATACTAATGTGCAACTGGTGGTTGACATGAGGAAATCAGAAGCGCGGGAATGAATTTGAGGTTTGTATTCAGAGCGACCGAAGGGTAGCGAAAACGCGAATTGACCCCGGCGGCACGCCGGTGCAACTGACAGTTGACACATTTCTAAGTTGACTTTGTAGACATTTTTTGAGGGAAATGCTAAGATAATTTCAGCCTTGGGGCAGATATCACATATAAAATTTGAAAGGGTGGCTGAATATGATTCTGGCAGACAAAATTATCAGACTCAGAAAGAAAAACGGTTGGTCGCAGGAGGAACTTGCCAATGAAATTGGCGTGTCAAGACAGTCGGTTTC
>CACYDD010000054.1 GCA_902773065.1 uncultured Ruminococcus sp.
TCTGAACGATTATCTGTATGTATGAGATTATTTGTGTGACTGACCGCAAAAACTGCGAGGGTGATTTTCTTGCCAAAATCGAAGAAATTGCCGCCGCAAAACCCGACAGTATCATTTTGCGTGAAAAAGACTTATCCGAAAGCGAATACCGCCGCCTTGCAGAAAGTGTACTGAAAATATGCCTAAAATATTCCGTGCCTTGTACACTGCACAGCTTTTATGCTGTTGCTGCCAAACTTGGCACAAAGAAGATACACTTACCACTCCCTGCGATGAGAGAGCTTGATAAGTCTGTAAAACAGCAATTTGAAGTGATTGGTGTTTCCTGCCATTCGGCGGAAGAAGCCATTGAAGCACAAAAGCTTGGTGCAGGCTATATTACGGCAGGGCATATCTTTGCAACGGACTGCAAAGCAGGTCTGCCCGGCAGAGGTCTGTCATTCTTAAAAGACGTTTGCAGTGCTGTTGATATTCCTGTGTATGCAATCGGCGGTATCAGCGGTGATAATATTCATCAGGTGATTCAGTCGGGTGCTGACGGAGTGTGTATCATGAGCGGTTTTATGAAATGCGAAAATGCGGAAATACTGATGGATGAGCTGAGAGGAGGAAACTGATTGAAACTGCAAAAAGAAAATTTACTGCTTTATGCGATTACGGACAGAGAATGTATCGGTGACAGAGATTTTTACAGAGAAATTGAAAATGCGCTTGCAAGCGGTGTGACGATTCTCCAGCTGAGAGAAAAAAACAGTGACACAGAAGCGTTAATTGCCGAAGCCGCAAAAATAAAGGAAATATGCAAAAAATACAATGTTCCTTTGATTATCAATGATGATGTTGAGGCGGCTGTAAAAAGCGGTGCAGACGGTGTTCATGTCGGTGCGGAGGATATGACCGTTGCAGAAATCAGAAAAAAGGTCGGTGCGGATTTTATCATCGGAGCGACTGCCAAAACCGTTGAACAGGCAAAAGCGGCCGAAACAGGCGGCGCAGATTATCTCGGAGTGGGTGCTGTGTTTCCGTCACCGACAAAGAAAAATGCTGTAAGAATTACCGCAGAACAGCTGAAAGAAATCAGCTCGGCGGTCAGTATTCCCGTTGTTGCTATCGGCGGACTTACCTATGACAATATCGATATCATAGCAAACAGCGGCGTTTCGGGTGCGGCGGTCATTTCGGCGGTTTTCGGAGCGCAGGATATAAAAGCGGCGGCGGAAAAGCTGAAAAAGAAATTGACGAAATTGCTGAATACGGACTTGGTATAAATTAACATTCAGAGGTGAGATTCAAATGAAAAAAGCACTGCTTGTAATTGATATGCAGGAAGCAACAGTCGGAGCAAATCACGCCGACTTTTTCAAATATGACGACGAACTGCTTAAAAGGGTGAACTCTGTCATAAGCGGTACTGATGCAGCAATAGTTGTTTATATCAGAAACCTGATGAAAAATAGTTTTATTAATAAATTAGCTCCGGTAAAGGTTTTTGATGGAACTCCCCAAGCAGAGCTGGCTAAAGAACTGCTGATTGTTTCATCGAATATCTTTTCAAAATACAATGGTGATGCATTTTCTAACTCCGAATTCCGTGCCTTTTTGAAAAGTAATAGTATTGATACCGTGGAACTGATAGGCGTAGATGGTGGAGGTTGCGTTTCACTGACAGCACTGGGGGCTTGTAAAAACGGATATCAAGTTATCCTGAATACATCAGCGATTGGCTCAATGTTTGAAACCCAAAAGGACAAATACTATAAAAAGCTGAAAAAACTTGGTGCAGATTTTATATAGCTCAAATTACGATTTACATAATTAAGTTAATGATATATCTGAAGTATGATAACAAGAAAATCTACAGGAAACAAATCGAAATTGATAAACATAGGGACAAAATATGAAAACTACTACAAATCGGCTTATCATCAGGAATCTTCATTCTGATGATTGGAAAGAGATGAAATCAATATGGCAAGACTTTGGCAAATCCGTTTTTGCTCAATATGATGTGCCGCATAGTAATGATAATCATAAGATACAAAACCTCGTGAAACTTTTTTCTGAAAGTAATGATTTTTACCTTGTGTTACTTTCCGATACCGAGAAAGTTATCGGTACGGTAGAGTTGCACGATACAGGCAATGGATATGAGATAGGCTATTGTTTTCTGTCAGAATATCAGGGAAAAGGTTATGCAAAAGAAAGCTGTAATGCTTTGATTGACTTATATGTTCAAAAAGGCGGCAAACGCTTTACTGCAGGAACTGCATTAAAAAATACCCCCTCTGTAAAATTACTGCTCTCACTGGGTTTTGAACGATCAGGCACGGAACAGGTATCTTTCTACAAAGATGAAGAGGGCAATGATATTTACTTTGAGGGAGGAATTTTTGAATTATTAAAATAAACTCTGATTTGTGATACGAATAATTATAGTAAAATTGAGGTGCATTATAAAAAAATTTTTTACAATCTTAGGAAACATATTGAAATGGATATTGATCGTATTTGTAGCACTTATCGTGATTCTGCTGATTGTGCGCTTTATCGGCAGAACAATTAACAACGCAGCACCGTCAGACGGTATCAACGAATCCATGTATATTGATGTGAACGGACAACAGCAATGGATCAATATTTACGGCGAAAATAAAGAAAATCCCGTTATGCTCTATCTGCACGGCGGTCCGGGCGACTCCCACAGCTATGGGGACTGGGTGATACTCCGTAAGCTGGCAAAGGATTATACCGTTGTCAACTGGGATCAGCGTGACTGCGGCAAAACCTGGATTAATGACCCGAAAGGTACACCAATCACACCTGAAATTATGCGGGATGACCTGTCTGTTGTGGTGGACTACCTTCTTGACTATATGGGCAAGGAAAAACTGACATTGCTCGGAATGTCATGGGGTACAATGTACGGCGGCGATTATGCATTGGAACATCCCGACAAAGTAGAATGTATGATATCACTTTCACTGGTCTATGATGACAGGGAAAGTCAGAAGGGTCTGAAAGAGGACTTTCTGAAATGGTCGGAAAACGAACCTGAATACCATGAAATGGCTGAAAAATATGACCCGCTTTTCTTTGCTGAAATGACAGAAAATAAATTAAAGCTGATGAATGACTTTATGAATGCGGAGCAGAGTGAACGTGCAGCGATGGAGCAGAACAATCCCGAACTGAGTGAACTTATCAAAAACAGCAGAGAACAAAGTCAGATCGCTCAGGCACTCAATGCACGGTATCTGCCGGAAGAAGAAAGCTATTTTGATGGTGATATCAATGTGATCGAAGCAGTTTTCTTCAATCCTTACTATTCTCTGTTTGATTACTTCAAGATCTTACAGTATGACCCGGAAAGTGATTTCAGCCTGTCTTCACAAAACTTTATTGATGATTTTTCCTTGAAAAACAGGACAGTCTATGAAATGCCGTATTATGTCCTGCAAGGCGACAAAGATGATAATGGCGGAGTGGAAAAAAGTTATTTTGACAGCGTTAAAGCTCCTGACAAGGAATTCCGCTATACAGAAGGCGGACATATGTCAACCATGCTGCAATCTGAAAAGCTGGCAGAGTTTATCCATGAAATTGCCCAAAAACAAAAGACTGTCAAAGAGTAAAGTAATCAGACTATCACTGAGGAAAAGAAAACAAGTTCAAAGAAACGTTTGAACAATTTTAAGCCTCAACAATGCCGGAAGGAAGAGAAAAAAAGAATAAAGAATAGAGAATAAAGAATAATAACCGACTTTCTTGGTGAAGGGAAGGTTATGAGCGGCAGGTCGGGGACACCACTTTCTGTCGCTATACAAAAATAATGCAAAAATCGAAAGGAGTTTTACGATGAAAACAGCATTATCAATCGCAGGAAGCGATTCCTGCGGAGGCGCCGGTATTCAAGCAGACATAAAAACGATGACTCTCAACGGTGTTTATGCCATGAGTGCCGTAACAGCACTGACAGCACAGAACACAACGGGAGTTCGTGCCATTTATGAAGTTTCGCCGGAATTTCTCAGGCACGAGATCGATGCGGTATTTGAAGATATCCCCCCCGATGCAGTCAAGATCGGTATGGTATCTTCCGCA
>CACYDD010000055.1 GCA_902773065.1 uncultured Ruminococcus sp.
AAAAGACGGTATTCTCACTTTGTCAGAGGCAGCTAAAAGAGCTCATATGTCGGTTGAAGAATTTGAGCTCCAGACAGGTCTGAAAGCATGATCGTGATAAATGTTTGAGATTGATCGGTAAAACAACGCCATTTTATTAATCCTTGTTGATAAAAATATGAAACGCGGCGATAAAATAATGTTTTTTCATAAACCCGAGCGCGAATCGCGAGCGGAGGCACTCCGCAAATTTTTCGACAATTTCTTGACAATGAGAGAAAAGCACTATATAATAATCACAGTGATTAAATAGGTTTAATAGATTCAGGAGTGATATTATGTCAGAAAAAGAATTTGAAAAAGAACTCGGATTTCAGACCCGATCTGTACACGGAGGAAACTCTCCCGACCCTGCAACAGGTGCAATTCAGCGTCCGATCACAATGGCAAACAGTTATGTCCTTCCCTATGACCCTTCCACTGTGAACTGGTCAACCGCAGAAGGCAATGTCTACACAAGAAACGGCGGTGCTAACCAGAAATATTTACAGGATAAACTTGCTCTTCTTGAAGGCGGAGAAGACTGTGTTGTTCTCGGCAGCGGTGTTGCGGCATTATCGGGGCTTTTCTTTTCGCTTCTTGAAAGCGGCGACCATGTTGTCTTTTCAAGTGTTACCTATATTGCAGTTTACAGACTGCTCAACGAACTTTTTAATAACAAATTCAAGGTTGAAACAACCATCGTGAATACATCTGATTTGGATGCGGTTCGTGCGGCAATCCGCCCGAATACCAAGCTCATCCATATTGAAACCCCGGGCAACCCGACACTTGAAGTTTCTGATATTCGCAAGCTGGCTGAGATCGCACACGAAAACGGGGCTTTGCTGTCGGTTGACAATACCTTTGCTTCTCCGTTCAATCAGCGTCCGATCGAACTCGGTGCAGATTTTGCTATCGAAAGTCTGACCAAATACATCAACGGTCACGGTGATGCAATGGGCGGTGCAATTATCGGCAAAAAGAAATATCTTGATATCATTCGTGCACAGGCACAGGTCAATCTTGGTGCTACCATCAGTCCGTTCAATGCATGGCTGATCATGCGCGGCAGTGTGACACTTCCCCTGCGTATGAAACAGCACAACGAAAATGCACTGAAAATTGCTCAGTGGCTGGAAGCTCAGCCGGGTGTCAGCTTTGTCGCATACCCCGGTCTGGAAAGCAGCAAGGGTCACGAAATTGCAAAATCACAGATGGTAAACGGTTTCGGCGGTGTTCTGTCCTTCGGTTTGAAAGCCGATCACGACACTTACAATAAATTTGTCAGCAACCTGAAAATCATCACCTCTGCCGTTTCTCTCGGTCATGACGGTACGCTGATCGTATTCCTTGGCGAGGATGATGAACGTCAGTATCTCTATCCTGAAGAATTCCACAACGGCTTTTTCCGCCTGAGTGTCGGTCTGGAGGATACCGAAGATCTTATCAATGATCTGAAAAATGCCTTCAATGCCGTAGGACTTTGACAGGAGGAGCTATGCTGAATCAATTTTCAAGAACAGAATTAGTTTTCGGCAAAAATGCAATGGATATCCTTGAAAATGCCAGAGTTGCCGTTTTTGGGATCGGCGGTGTCGGCGGATATACTGTTGAAGCTCTGGCACGTTCGGGAGTGGGAAGTCTTGACCTTATCGATGACGATAAGGTCTGTCTGACCAATATCAACCGTCAGATTCTTGCCACAAGAAAAACTGTCGGAAAATACAAAGTGGATGTTGCCGAGGAAAGAGTTCATGAGATCAATCCGAACTGCAATGTCAGAACCTTCAAAACCTTTTATATGCCTGATACCAAAGACCTTTTTGATTTTTCCGAATACGACTATGTTGTGGATGCGATCGACACTGTAACGGGCAAGCTGGAGCTTGTGATGAATGCCAGAGCCGCAGGAACACCGATCATCTGTTCTATGGGTGCAGGCAACAAAGTGGATGCCGCCGCTTTTGAGGTTGCGGATATCTACCAGACTTCTGTATGTCCTCTTGCAAGAGTCATGCGTTCCGAGTGCCGAAAACGAGGCATTAAAAAGCTGAAAGTCGTCTATTCCAAGGAAAAACCGATTCGTCCTGTGGAGGATATGGCAATCAGCTGCCGTGAGCATTGTATCTGTCCCCCGGGAACAGCAAGAAAATGCACGGAACGAAGGGATATTCCCGGCTCAACTGCCTTTGTGCCTTCCGTTGTCGGACTGATCATCGCAGGAGAGGTCATCAAGGACTTAACTCGTTTTGACAGAGAAAACAGATAAACAAAAATAATATCATACGGATTCACTGGAATTCAATTTATTTTCAAGCCATGCCAGTCTTTTGAGCATGGCTTTTCTTGCCGGCAGATAAATTGCCAGCATGACTACTCCTTCAATCACAATACACACACCATAAAATATGAGGAAATCGACAATACCGTCAAAACCGAATACAATACAAAAAAACGGTGCAATCAATACAATGATGATATAATACAGCGGATTAATTTCTCTTTTTAGTTTTTTGATTTCCTTTTCATAAAATTCTTGCTCACTGAGCAGCGACTGACCCTTTTTCGCGAGTTTTGTATTCAGCTTGTCAAAGCGTTTTGACTCGATATTTTCAAGCGACCGATAAAAGCTTTCATTATAATAGCTGTCAATTACATCTACGGTGCTGTCAATATTTTGCTTTTTGATTTTATGCGTTACTGCATTACAGATAATTACAAGCCCGAGGGAAATCACCTGAGCTGTCCAGAGCGGGATATACCATATCGATTCATCATCACCCGGTGTTAAACAATCACTCAAAACAATGACTACGCCCAACAACAGTAAAGAAATCATAAGCACACAGACATGAACCAAGGCGGCGGAATACACTGTTACTTTTCTTTTATTTATAAATACCTTTTTGATAATTTTATTCGCTGCGAAATCGAGCAGATAAGCCCATATCATACCTGTGATAAATCCCAGAATCGTATCCGCACTTGTCTGATAGGAAAAATAGTTCAGAATCGAATTTTTTTCAAGCTCCTCAAAAAAAGGAACGAATGTAAGAATAAAGAAAATATAGGTCATGGGACGGAAAAACTCAAAAAACGCAATGAAATGTTCTTTGAATCCGTAACCCGAACAAACCTCATGGCAGAAATGTTCAATGTTTCTGCCCGTGATTTTTTCAACAGGTTTTCCCTCCTCCTGTGCCGAAAGGAACGTATCTGTCAGTGAATTCATCAGTTCCTCTCTTGAAGCGGAATCAATATTGGTTGCTCCGATATAGACATCAATTTTTTCAAAGGCATCCTTATATTCACCTGCTAATTTGCTATTATACATTCTATAGCTTTCCATCGTTTCTTTTGTCCCCCTCTGTAATATCTCCGTTCAGGATTTTTCCCGAAGCCGTCGTAATTCTTTCATAGCTTGCTTTGAAGTTGTCAAAATATTCCTGACCGCTTTCGGTGATACTGTAATATTTGCGTACAGGGCCGAAAGGTGACTTTGCTTTCCGGCATGAAATCAGACCCTTTTTTTCAAGCCTTGTCAGCACAGGATATAATGTGCCCTCCAGAAGATTTTCAAAGCCTGCATTTTCCAGAACAGAAAGTATTTCGTAACCATAAGTTTCCCCTTTCACGATCACTCCCAGAACACAACCCTCCAGAACACCTTTCAGAAGCTGAGAATCATCCAAAACAATCACCGCCTTTTTTAAACCCGATTAATTCAATTCCAAAGAACCAGGTAGCAGGAAATAATGCGCTGCCGCAACTGTCACTCCTGCTTTCGCTATAGAATACATGACCTGATACAGCATTTGTTTTCCTCCTGCTACTTTGTATTATCAAGTAGGTTGAATCTACTATATCACAGCTACTTTGTTTTGTCAAGTAGCTAAATGAATTTTTTTATTTTCATAACAAAAAGCGTGTGCAATGGGGTTGGTACACGCTTTTTATAATTATAGTTAGTAAATTGGTGATTGACAAACAAAACAAATTCATATAAATATAGAATGGCAAGGTGATTTGACCTGCGGATTGCGGTGTCCCCCGACTTTTTCAGGAAAGGGGCAAGACTTTTTAATAAAGCCCCTGAGAGGGGGTGAGCGAATATGAATACATACAGTGAGTTCATACAAACTGCAATGCTCATAGTAGCTATCGGAC
>CACYDD010000056.1 GCA_902773065.1 uncultured Ruminococcus sp.
GACGAAGGGAGGATTGGTATTATGCTTACATATGGTGAAATTATTGCCACAGTGGCTGTTTTGATATCAATTTCTCGTCTGGTGCTTGACATTGTGAAGTACCTCGATGAGACTAAAAAGAAATAACCGCCTCTTCCCAAAATAGAGCGGTTATTTCTTTACCGAATTTATTAGGGGACTGCCGTAAAGGGTAAGTCCCTTGTCATTTTAATTATAATACATTGCCAGAGAAAAGTCAAGGATTTTGATTGACAACTTAGAGACAATTATGTACAATTCTCCATTTGAACAGCCGCCTTTATGAAGAACTAAAGCGGGAAAACAGACTAGAACTTCCTAATTTGATATCATTGTTCCATTTGAGAATTTATTTTTTAAATAAAAAACGCTTGACTGTTCTGTCCGTACGTGTTATTATAGTTGTACGGACGGGAAAGCGTGGTGAAACAAATGTCCCGAACTAAATCTGATAAATCTAAAAATATGCGTTTTGAAATTCGTATCAATTCTGAAACTGCTGATAAGTTACAGTATTGTGCTGAAAAAATGGGCACAACAAAAACGGATGTAATTCACAAAGGCATAGATTTAGTAAAGGCAGAGTTAGACAAAAAAGAATAACAGTAGTGCCGCCTACCAAGCAAAAACACTACTGTTACTAACTGACAGATTGCTCTATCTGAAATCTATTATACATCAGATAAGCTTTTCTGTCAAATTAAAAAACTTCAAAAAGCTCTTGACTTTTGGGCTACAATAATTTATAAAGATACACACAGCAAGAAAAGATTAGCCGAGCCGAAGCAGTCAGAAGGGGCATATTGAAGTTGGAAAGCGAAATAAAAGAATAACGGCAACGCCGCACCGTAGGAAGTAAAGCGTTACCGTTACAAACCAACAGAAGTTTCCCTCTGTGAAATCAATTATATCACAGCAAGGAACTTTCTGTCAAACAAAATTTGATGAAAGGTTCTGATTTAAATGGAACAAAAAGAAATTGCAGGTAAAATATGTGAAACAGCAGAAGATATTGCAGTAAATATTATCTATATCAAGGGTCTGGCAGATATCAATAGTGTTTTAGCACTTTGTGAATCGAGAAGAATAGTAGATTCACCTTACACAGAGGATATGTTTTTTTCACTATTTTCTTTGCAGCACATGATAGCTGACCGTATTCATGAAGATACAGAACATCTGTACGAACTTTGTAATACTTTAAAAAATAACGGATAATATTAAAACCGTTGCAGTCACGTCATTCATCGTGACTGCAACGGTTTAATGCATAATGAGTAGCATAGGGAGATATGTTTTCCCGCACTGGAATTTACTAAAAATCTTACCACAATTTTGACGGAGGGGGTTCGATAACTTCCCCCGACTATTGAAGCTAATTTCAGCGTACAAAACTCTAAAACGCAATTCATTATATATTTGAAACGCGGCAATAAAATGAAAAATTGCAGAAACCAGAGTGCGAAATAGGGTCCGGCGGCTCGCCGGCATTGATTATTGAATGCCGAGGGTGTGGACAACAGAGGTTGTCATGTTTTCGGCGATTGTTTTTGCATCGTCCTCAGTTTTGCCTACAGCGGTGATGTACACTTTGATTTTCGGTTCAGTACCCGAAGGTCTGACGATTGCTGCTCCACCGCCTTCAAGGGCATAGGCGAGAACATTGGATTTTGGAAGGTCAATGGTTTCCTGTGTGCCTGCTGTAAGATCCTTTGAAACAGAATTCAGGTAATCGGAAGCATTGGTAACTTTGAATCCTGCAATTTCTGTCGGGTGAGACTTACGCAGAGAAGTCATGATATCCGCCATTTTCTGCATTCCGGCAGAACCCTCGAATTCAAACGCTTTTGTTTCGTTGATGTAATAGCCGAATTCGTCATAAAGCTCATTCATCACGTCATTCAGGCTCTTGCCTTTTGTACGGTAATAAGCAGCCATTTCGCAGATCAGCATAGAAGCAACAACCGCATCCTTGTCTCTTACATAAGTTCCGGCAAGATAACCGTAGCTTTCCTCAAAGCCGAAAACATATCTGTTTTCTTCATGCTTCTGTTCGAGGAGAAGAATCTGTTCGCCGATATATTTGAAGCCTGTCAGCACGTTTTTAAGCTCACAGCCGTATTTTTCGCAGACCTTTTCCACCAGCTTGCTGGTAACGATGGTTTTTACTGCTACCGGATTTTCGGGCAGTGTGCCATTCTGCTTTCTGCTGCTGAGAATATAATTGATCAGCATGATACCTGTTTCGTTGCCGCTCATCAGACGATAGCCGCCGTCAACTTTTACAGCAATACCTACACGGTCACTGTCAGGATCGGTAGCGAGAAGGAGATCGGGCTGTTCCTTTTCGGAAAGTTTCAGACCGAGATCAAGTGCTTCCTTGATTTCGGGATTCGGGTACGGACAGGTGGTAAAGTTGCCGTCAGGCTGTTCCTGTTCGGGTACGATAACAACATCTTCAACGCCGATCCTGTCAAGAATCTTGCGGACAAGCTTGTTGCCTGCACCGTTGAGCGGTGTGTAAACAACCTTCAGCCCCGAGCCTTTGCAGATATCGGGATTGACAGACTGTGCCTGTACATTGTCAAGATAGGTTTCATAAAGGTCATCACTGATCCATTCGATCAGACCGTTTTTGATACCCTCGTCAAAATCAACAAGTTTAATATCTCCGTTGAAGTAATCGACATTTTCGATTTCTTCAAATACAGCATTTGCATTGACATCTGTCATCTGACAGCCGTCACTGCCGTAGCATTTATAGCCGTTGTATTTTGCCGGGTTATGGCTTGCTGTTACCATTATGCCTGCCTGTGTTTTCAGTTCTCTTACCGCAAAGGAGACAACAGGTGTCGGCTGCAGTTCTTTGCTGAGATAAGCCTTGACGCCGTTTGCTGCCAGAACTCTTGCAGCTTCTTTAGCGAAAAGATCAGCCTTGATTCTTGAATCATATGAAATGGCAACAGACGCATTCTTGTATTTTTTGTTCAGAAAATTGGCAAGTCCCTGTGTCGCACGGCGGACAGTATAGATATTCATTCTGTTAGTGCCTGCACCGATCACACCTCTCAGACCTGCCGTGCCGAATTTAAGCTCTGTGTAGAAACGTTCATATATTTCCTCATCATTGCCGATTATTCCATTCAGCTCATTGATCAGATCCTCATCCTCTTTTGCGTTACCGAGCCATAATTCATAAGCAGCTTCGATATTCATATTAAAAAACCCCCTGTAGATCAGAAACTATATCGCATTAAGAAAATGTCGACCGATTCAATATGTTTAATCAACATTTACTTAATTATAAATATCATACCACATTTTCTCTTATCTTTCAACATATAGTTTTAAAACATTGTCGTATTTTTTTTTGGTGGATGTCGATTTATTTTGCTCATTCAATTATTTTTTTGTCTATTTATGATAGGCTGAAAAAGTAAAATCCCTTTTAAAAAAATTCTCCAGTAAAATTTTCCAAAAAATGCTCTTTTGTCTTGTATTCAACAGAATTTTAAGTTACAATATAAATATATCATTGTACAGGAGGCTGAGAGAATGACCGAAGAAGAAAATACGGTTAGTGAAGAAGATATTGCCGATAGTGATATCGCCGATGATGCTCCTCCGGAAATCGGAGAAAGGGAAGAAAATAATGCGGAAGAGGACAGGAATCTTAAAGTAAAAGAAGCAGAAAAAGTTTCAAAAAAGCCTGTAAGGTATCATGCACCGCTGTATATTGCAGGGTGTATCTTGATGGCGGCTGTTCTGATTTTCGGAATATCTGCCTGCTTTTTCAATACCGATATTGAAGGCACATGGGGAATTGAAGTTCCGACAAGCGAAGAGAATCAGACCATGAAATTCAATCTGAGCTTTGATGACAATACCGTCAGACTTCAGTCGGGAGGAACGGTAACGATCGGCAGATTTTCCATTGCAGAGGAAAACGGCGGCCGGCTGGTTGACGAGGACGGCAATTCCCTGCTGATGCTTTATCTGAATGTGGACGGCAATCCCTTGGTCTATAAATTCAATTATCAGTTTGAGGGAAATCTCTTTACAGGCAGAACGCTGAAACTGACAGACTTGACAGGTATGTTTCTCATGCCTGATACAAAGGATAGCAGTGAGGAGGACGTAAAACGGCATAAGAAGATCACCGAAAGCGAAAAAAGAGGCGATACTACATATTATGTCTGGAGCTTCCGTCCGTCAACAGAGGTATATAAAACTGAAAAGACGGAAAATTTCAAAGCCGACAGTAAGCTGATAGGAACATGGCTTTATAAAACCGAGGATGAGGCTTATCCCTATACATTTACCTTTACCAAGGACGGTAAATTTGAGCAGTATTCCTATGAGCAGGAAATTCACGGTACTTATACTGTCAAGGACGGCGTGTGTGTGATCAACTATTACGGTACTTCCGATGTCGAGCGGCAGATCGAATTATCCTATACCGTCAAAGATAAAAAGCTGACACTGTCACAGGATTACGGAGATTACGGTACTATTGAAAGAGAGCTTACCAAAACCAATGACAAATACGCTTTTAAAAGTGAAACAAAATAGTGATTAGTGGTTAGTGGTTAGTAAAGCTAACTTTCCCATGCACAATCATTGTACATTGTACATTAAAATAAAAAGGAGATTTTTATTATGTTGAATGATTTTTGGAAACAGCTGAAAAGCGGCACAGATATCAGAGGTGTAGCTGTAGAGGGTGCAGGCAGTGAAGTCAACCTGACGGAAAAAACAGTGACGGCAATCGTTAACGGTTTTGTTCTTTGGCTTTCCGCCAAAAAGGGAACACAGGCAAATGAGCTGACAATTTCCGTCGGCAGGGATTCGAGAATATCGGGACCTGAGATACTGGAATATACAGCGGCTGCACTGATGAAATCAGGTGTTACGGTGCTTGACTGCGACCTTGCTTCCACACCTTCCATGTTCCTGACAACCGTGGAAACGGCCGCTGACGGTGCTATCCAGATCACAGCAAGCCATCACCCCTATGACAGAAACGGACTGAAATTCTTTACCCGTGAGGGCGGACTCAATAGTGAAGATATCGAAGCAATTCTTGAATTTGCACAAAATGGAGAAGCACCTGCGGAAAGCAAGGGCGGCAAAAGAATCGACACGGATTATATGAGCCGCTATGCATATTCTCTGCGTGAAATGATCAAAGAGCAGGTCAACTCCGATGACGACTATCATCATCCGCTGAAAGGCTTTAAGATCGTTGTTGATGCCGGAAACGGCGTAGGCGGTTTCTATGCAACGGATGTACTGGAAGCACTCGGTGCAGATATCAGAGGAAGTCAGTTCCTTGAACCTGACGGCAGATTTCCGAACCATACTCCCAACCCCGAAGATGCCGAAGCAATTGCTTCCATCAGCAAGGCAGTTGTGGAGAGCAACGCACACCTTGGTGTGATTTTTGATACAGATGTTGACAGGGGAGGAGCAGTGGATGCAAATGGTAAGGAGATCAACCGCAACCGCCTTGTGGCACTCGCGTCTGCGATCGCACTGGAAGGAAACGAAGGCGGTCTGATCGTGACCGATTCCATTACCTCAAGCGGACTCAAAACATTTATTGAAGATACCCTCGGCGGCAAGCACCTGCGCTTCAAGAGAGGCTACAAGAATGTTATCAACGAAGCAATCGCACAGAACGAAAAGGGTGTGAATTGTCCGCTTGCGATCGAAACATCGGGTCATGCGGCAATGAGAGAGAATTATTTCCTTGATGACGGTGCTTATCTTGTAACAAAGATCATCATCAAAATGGCACAGCTCAGAAAAGAGGGCAAAAAGATCGAATCTGTAATCGAAGAGCTTGCAGAGCCTGTTGAAAGCAAAGAAATTCGTATCAAGATCACCGAAAAGGATTTCCGCAAATACGGCGAAAAGGTAATTGCCGATCTGACAGCTTATGCCAAAGAGCAAAAGACCTTTATTGTTGCCGAGGATAACCATGAGGGTATCCGTGTATCGTTCAATAAAACAAACGGCAACGGCTGGTTCTTGCTGCGTCTCAGTGTACATGATCCGATCATGCCGCTGAATATTGAAAGCGACAGCAAGGGCGGCGTTGAGAAGATCTATAAGAAGATCCTTCCGTTCCTTGAAAGCTGCGAAGGTCTTGATACTTATAAAGAAACAGCCAAGAAGTCTGCTGTCAGGAAAACGACAACTAAGAAAACGGCTGCAAAAGCAGAGGTAACAGCCGAGGAGAAAGCAGAAACAAAACCTGCTGCAAAGAAAACAGCAGCAAAGAAAACCACAGCTGCTAAAGCAGAAGCAAAAACTGAGGAAAAAACCGAAGAAAAACCTGCTGCAAAGAAAACAGCAACAAAGAAAACAACCACGAAAAAACCTTCTGCTAAAGCAGAGGTAAAATCTGAGGAAACGACCGAAAAGAAACCTGCTAAGAAAACAGCCACGAAAAAGACTACTAAAACAACAAAGAAAACAACCGAAGAATAAAAACGACGGCTCTCTGTATCAGATCGATGCAGAGAGCCGGATGTTTTTTCATATTTTTTGCAGAGCATTATTGTCAAGCAGAAAATTAAATAAGTGCAGTTTTTTATAACCCCGTTCCAGATGAACAAACGGATTGTTGTCCATTGTAATGACGATTTTTTTATAGCCGTCATCAAGATGATAAAAAGCGGAAATTTCACGTTCTTTAGTGTCGGGGTCTTCTATGGTATAGGATACCTGAATGTAGTATTGTTCGCCGCTGAACTCTTTGGCAAGGAAATCAATTTCTTTTTCCCTGTTTTTCCCTATGTCAACAATATAGCCGCGGCGGAGCAGTTCCAGATAAACAATGTTTTCAATGATATGCGTCATTTCGATTTGACGGAAATTGATTTTTGAATTTCGGATTCCCAAATCGCAGACATAATATTTATTCTGTGTTTTCAGATATTCTCTGCCCTTGATATCATATCGGCTGACCTTGTAAAACAAAAACGCATCGCACATATAGGATAAATACCGGCCGATGGTTTCGTTGTCCACAGTTTTATATCCGTTGCTTTTAAGTGTGTTGGCGATTTTTGCAGGAGAAATATACGAGCCGATAGATGAACACAGCAGATCAATCACTGACAGAAATAACCCTTCGTCTTTAATGCCGTACCGCTCTATCATATCTTTGGTCACAACCGTATCGCAGATCATTTTCAGATAGTCGGCTTTATCATTTGGATTATCCTCTGCCGCTGCAAAGGGCAGACCGCCGAACATGATATACTCGTTAAATGCCTGTGCTTTGTCATTGGAATTTTTGAATTTCCAGAATTCTTGGAACGACAGGGGAAACACCTTGATCTCAATTCCCCTTCCCCTGAAAATGGTATGGATATCACTGGAAAGCAGCTTTGAATTAGAGCCTGTGATGTAAATATCACAGTGAAATTCCGCTTTGATTCCGTTGACCACTTCTTCAAATCCGTTTACCATCTGTATTTCGTCAAGAAAAATATAGTAACGCTTGTCATCGGAGATCTGAGAACAAATATATTGGTATAATTCATCACTGTTTCGCAAAGCCTGCCATTTTTTCATGTCAAACGATATTTTGATGATGTGATTTTTGTCGATATGATTGTCGATCAGATATTGATAGTATATTTCATTCAGCAGGACGGATTTTCCGCACCTTCTGATCCCGGTAATGATTTTTACAATATCTTTATCCTTATAGCGTATCAGTTTTTCAAGATAGTCGTTTCTTTCTATCAGCACAGCACTCACCTCTCTCTCTATTATAAACGCAAAGTTTCATTATTTCAATGACAATACGTTGTGACAGCAAAATTTAATTTGAATGTACAATTAATTGTACTGACTTTTGATTTTTAATATGTTATAATGGATAAAAGTTTTCATGAAACAGAAAGGAATTTGTATTTTTGTATGGTAAACCTGAAAGTGAATGTAAAATCCGTTTCCAATAAGCAAAACAAAATCAAAACCATTGAGATACCGTATGATGAGAACATTACCGATGTCCGTGGTCTTTTGAAAGCGACAGTTGCATTTACCGTAAACGCCTATAACGAGCGGCGGGAAAATGCCGAGCTGCTGAACACACTGACAGCTGCACAAATCGAGGACAAGGCAGTGCAGGGAAAGGTATCGTTCGGGGTCAATTACGGAGAAAAAAATGCCGACCTCAAAAAAGCAACAGAGGATACACTGGAGGCTTTTTCAGACGGTGTGGTTGTTTTGTTTGCGGATGAAAAAAAGCTGGAAAATCCTGACGACAAAATTAATATCAAAAACATTCAGAGCCTGACATTTATCAAGCTGACCATGCTTGCAGGACGAATGTGGTAAAGGAGTGTTAGAACCAATGGCAAGAGAAGGAGAACGATTTATTAAAGAATATGATACGAAATTCAGTGAGGAATACAAGGCGGAAATTGACGCTCTTTCTGAGGAGGAAAAGAACTTTTTTAACCACGTGATCACCGACCACGGCTATTACAGGTATGACTATCAATATCCTGTGGTAATACAGAAACAGACAATTACTAAGCTGTCGGATTTCGTGAAAGAGCATTACGGCAAGGCAGTTGATATCATTGTACCTAAGGAATTTCAAAGCGATTTCTACTATATGCTGGATAATTTCAACCGTTATCAGTATTCGGATGGCTGGTATCGCCGCAGTTTCCGCAGTAAGGATTATTACCCTTTTACAGACAGGATATTTAGTCTTGCCTACAGCTATTATGTACTCGGAATGATGAATTACCATACTGATAATATAGACGGTTTTGTGCTGTGCAGTGAGGAAGGCATTTATGCCGAAGTCAAAAGTCAGGTAAAATACGCGGTGAATGAGGACGATCTCATTGCCGCAAGAATTGATGCAGGCGATACAAAGGTGATCAGTGTCATTAAGGAAATGATGACAAGCGAAAACAATACCGCCATACTGACAACAGATGTCATTCGTGCGGTTATTTTATCTTCCGATGCCGAATTGCATGACCTGCTTTGCAAACTGCTTGTTGCCGCAAGACTTTCGGAAGGTCTGCGTCAGGCAATCTGCGAAAATGCCGACTGCGGCACTGCCGAAGCGTTTATTAAAATCATGCAGACGATCAAGGAAAATAATCTGGGACGGTTTTCTTCTGTCAAGCGTTCTGTCGGCACATGGACAGGACTGTGCCATTATGAAGACCCCGACCGCCTTGCCGACAAAATACTGGACGATATTGTATATGTTCTGGAAAACCGTGACCATGCATTTGAATACATCAATACGACCGATGCGGTACATATCTATATGGGACTGTGGGGCTTGGGCTTTTATGATGTCTATGATGCGATGGATGCCGTAATGACCCTTTTAGGAATGCCTTACCGTTATCATCCCGACAGTGAAATACCGGCAAAAACCAAAGCACTGATGGGCGGCAAAAAAATGACGGATAATTCGGTTCAGCTTCTGACGATAGCCTATTTCTGCCAGAACCTGAACATGGAAGATATCACGGATAAAATTTCCCTTGCCGTGCTTGAGGCGTACCCCGAAGATTACAAGATTTTTTCAATGTATGTGAATTTGTATCCGTACCATAGTTTTTATGCTCATGCGACTTCTAAAAATAGTCAGAAATTCTATTTTGATAAAACACTTGCCGCAAAGCATTATGATATTCTTTTGAATATGTATAGCATTCTGCCGAAAAAGAGGGTAGATTATCCGCAGATCCTGTACCCATGGCATTCCGCCGCTATCAGCAAAAGCGACCTGCTTTGCGGTATGCTTGATACGGCACGAATTTTAGAGGATAATGATAAAATTGATTTCATATGCGATAAGCTGACGGAATTTGAATCAAGCAACCGTTCCTATGCACTGAAAATCATCAGCAATATCCTGAAAACACCGAAGCAGCGGGCAACACTTGTCAATGCCGCCGCAGATAAGGAATCTTATACACGGCATAAGGCGGTTGAGATTCTTGAAAAAATGGAACTTGACGATAATGATTATATTGCACTGGAAAAATTCACCAAGTATAAAACCGCCGACCTCCGCAGCGGTATTATCAGCCTTCTGAAAAAGCGTGATGCGGACGGTCTGAATCATAGTATCATCAGAATGTTACCCTCAAAGGATGAGAATGTTCGTCTTGCGGCACTTGATCTGCTGATCTATGCAGGAACGGAATATCAAGACCATGATTTTTCTCAGGCAAAAGAAGCAGTTTCTTCAATCGCTTCACCGAGTGAGCGTGAAGAAATTCTTATTCAGGAAATTCTCGGTGGTTCGTCTGCGGCGGAAGTTACAAAAGAAAACGGCTATGGTCTGTATGATCCGAATGCCGCAACAGAACCGATCGATTTCAAGCCCGATATCAATGTGATCCGGAATTATTTCTCTGTTACCAAAGAAGAACTGACGGAAATGCACCTTGCATTGATGAAGCTGATCGATGAAAACAGTGAAATGGAATTCACGGACGATTTAGGAGAAGAACGTGTTCTCGGTAATTTCGGAGCACTTTATCACAGATGGGTCGGCAAAGATAAAAAAATCTGTGAAGTTGTTCCGTGCCGTGAGCTTTGGGCGAAATTTTACCGTGAAACCATTAGAACCCCCCAGCGTTACTGGGCACTGGATCTGGAACTGACAAAGGACGACCCTCAAAACTTGACAGCGGAGTCAAAGCAGATCTATCAGAAAAATCAGAAAATGCTGTTCGGCGATATTGCGGATTATAACCGTTATGAAGAACTGATATCCAAGGATAAGCGTTTTGAAAACAGCGATTTCATAAGTATGAGAAGAGATATCCTCAGCTGTATTTGCAGTGAATTTGAGATCGGTGTTCCACAGGAGGTTTGTCAGCATATGGCGGCTTATCTGGCAAAGGAACTGCCCGAAGAAGAACTGTGGCTGGATATTCAGCAGGAGGAAAGACGTTATAGCTGGATGGCTCTCGAGAAAAAACTCTGCTGGCGTCATTTCAATCTGGTATCGTTCCTGATCAATCGTCTGACAAGAGATATCAACAAAGATTTTGAAACGAATTTCAGACTGATGCATGAGCTGAATCTGAAAATCAGGGAGCTTGCCCATTACGAAAATGGAGATATCCGCTATTGCAGTTCTCCTTCCGAATTGCCTGCTGTTTATTATATCAAGGCTTATCAGCTTGGTATCATCAGCGAAGATGTTGTCTATAAGACCCTGATGGAAATATTCGGTGTACAGAAAGCGGTAGGAGAGATGAATGCCTTCATGTCAAGAGAGGTGAGGGGCAGGCTGTATGAGTTTACAACACTGCTTGCCGAAGAGGGAAAAGAGCTTGACGAAAATGATATGATTCCCGAGGACAGCAAGCTTTATCAGACAGGAAAGGTTTTTGCCGAAAAGCTGATCGATAAAATACTGGATGTGGAGCTGAAACGAGGCGACAGCGAAACGGTATTTTCAAAGGCGATACGTCAGATTGACCGTGTTTACGGCATGGACAGACTGCTGGAAATTCTGAAAGCCTTTGGCAATGACACGATCAGCCGTGCTTCTTATTATTATGGCAGCAATATGTCCAAAAAGGATTCTCTGAGTCACCTGCTGAGTGTATGTTATCCGACAGCGGACGACAATGCCGAAAAGCTGGCAAAACTGTTAAAGAAATCCAAAATCAAAAATGACAGACTGATCGAGGTAGCGATGTATGCGCCGCAGTGGATCGATATCATTGAACAGTACCTGAAAATTGACGGTATGAAATCGGGCTGTTACTATTTCATGGCGCATACGGCAGATTATATCAGTCAGCAGCGACAGGCAATGATTGCTAAGTACACACCGCTCACAAAAGAGGAACTGAACGGCGGCTGCTTTGATGTGAAGTGGTTCAGGGAAGCGTATGATACACTGGGAGAAAAAACCTTCAACAAGCTTTACAAGAGTGCGAAATATATTTCTTCCAGCAATATGCACACACGTGCCAGAAAATATGCCGATGCGGCACTCGGAAAAATGGATATTGCCGAAACCGAAGCAACCATAGAGGATAAACGCAACAAAGACCTGCTCATGAGCCTTGCGATTATCCCATCAAATAGCAAAGAGGATATTCTGCAAAGATATGAATTCATACAAAAGTTCTATAAAGAAAGCAGGCAGTTCGGCGCACAGAGGCGGGCAAGTGAAGGCTCTGCCGTACAGTACGCACTGAAAAATCTTGCGGTAACAGCAGGATATTCCGATGAAACAAGACTGACACTTTCTATGGAAACCGAGCTTGTGCAGAATAACGGTCATTATTTTGACTGGAACAAAATTGGCGAATATGATGTGAAGATCAACATTGATGCAGGCGGAAAAGCGGCATTGAAATTTGAAAAGGGCGGAAAGGCTTTGAAATCTGCCCCTGCCGCCATTAAAAAGACGGAGGAATTTATTGCGATCAAGGCTTTCTGCGACAAGTTGAAACAACAGTACAGCCGAACCGTCAAAATGTTTGAATTGGCAATGGAAGAGCGTGATACATTCAGCTTTGGTGAACTGAAAATGCTTTGCACCAATCCTGTCACAAAAGCCATTGTTGAAAATCTGGTGTTTGTATCAGACGAGGGAACGTTTATCAGCGGTTTGATCACCGACGGCGTTCTGACCGATGAAAACGGTCAGGTGCATGAGCTGAGTGATGATTTTCTTCTCAGAACTGCCCACCCTTATGATCTTTATGAGCATAAGGTATGGGCACAGTATCAGCAGATGTTCCTTTCTCTTGGTGAAAAGGAGGGCAGAAAACAGCCGTTCCGTCAGGTATTCCGAGAGCTTTATGTCAAACTGCCCGAAGAGCTTGACAAGGAAAAATCCCTGATGTTTGCAGGTAATCAAATCCAGACAAAGCGGACTGTCGGCACACTGAGAAACCGCCGCTGGGTTGCCGATTACGAGGACGGATTGCAGAAAATCTATTATAAGGACAATGTCATTGCAGGCATTTATGCCGTTGCGGACTGGTTCTCACCGAGCGATATTGAAGCACCGACTTTGGAGTGTGTCACATTTGTTGACAGAAAAACATATAAACCGCTTAAAATGAAAGAACTTCCTGATATTGTTTATTCCGAAGTCATGCGTGATGTTGACCTTGCAGTAAGCGTGGCTCATGCAGGCGGTGTTGACCCCGAAACGAGTCATTCTACAGTTGAAATGCGCAAAGTCATTCTTGCATTCAACCTCAAAGTGTTCAGCATTACCAACGTGAAGCTGGAAAAGAATCATGCTGTGATCGACGGAAAACACGGTCAGTATACCATTCATCTTGGCAGCGGTGTAATTCATAAAACAGGCGGACATCAGATCAATGTCATTGCCGTATCGGGCGGCAAAAAGAGCAAGATTTTCCTGCCCTTTATTGACGAAGACCCGAAAACTGCCGAGATCATGACCAAGGTTCTCACCTTTGCTCAGGACGAAAAAATCAAAGACCCCTACATTATGGAACAAATCAGAAAATAATGTGCAATGACCTTAGAAGGTGCAGGTATTTAAAAAATAGTTTTGCAATACAGAAGAGCAGTCACGGTGTCAGCCGTGGCTGTTCTTTTTTGGAAAATCCGGTATTTATGATATTACCTATCAAACAATCATATTAAAATAATTTATAGATTTGTCTTAAATTTTGAGATTGGACGAAAAGAGAATGCAGTGGTAGAATAAAGTCAATGAAACCGCAGGAAACAGTGCGGATGCTTGATTGGGGGTAAATACCTGAAATGAAAATATGTAAAATCAATCATCTTACGGAAGTTGTATTGAGTATTGAACGAATGTGAGATGAATTCTGACAAGATATCCATTTAACAATCAATAATAAGGAGAAATTGAAATGAGTAAGTTAAAAACAGTTTTGGGTATTCTTCTGGTGGGTTCCAGTATTCTTGCGACTGCGGCCTGTAGTGAGGCCCCAGCTTCCGATTCCTCTGGGGGTTCGGGTTCTGCTGCGGCAAGTGACACAGCAAATGACAGCAGCGATGCCGAGCCGGCTAATGCTTCTGCAACAGAGTATAAATATGGTAAGGTTCAGATTCCCGGCAAGGACGGCGCACTTTGCGGAGCTCCGATCTATATTGCTTATGAAAAGGGATTTTTCGCAGAGGAAGGTTTTGATGTGGAACTGATTTCCGCTGATGCGGAAACAAGAAAGATTGGTCTGAACAACGGTACGATCCCGATCGTCAACGGTGACTTCCAGTTCTTCCCGTCAGTGGAAGAGGGTATCAATGTTAGTGTTGTTGACGGACTGCATAACGGTTGTATCAAATTCCTTGTGAATAATGATTCGGATATCAAAGAGGCAAAAGACCTGAAAGGTAAGAAAGTCGGCGTTGACGAGATCGGCGGTACACCGCACCAGGTAGCAAGTGTATGGGTAGAAAATGCCGGTATTTCCGCACTGCCTGACAAGCATGAGGTGGAGTTTGTTCCGTATTCTGACGGTAACCTTGAACTGGAGGCTCTGAAAAAGGGCGAGATCGATGTAGCGGCTCTTTGGGATCCGTTCGGTAGCGTTGTTGAGAAGAAGGGCGAAGCAAAGGTGATTTTTGACCTTTCCACAGATGAAGCTTTTGCAGGCAAATACTGCTGCTTCTTGTATGCCTCCAACAAAGTGCTTGAAGAAAATCCGGATGAGGTCTCAGCATTGCTGAGAGCATACCACAAGGCACAGGATTGGATCTCCAAGAACCCCGAAGAAGCAGTTGATATCATCATCAATGGCAAATATTCGGCAATCGAGGACAGAGATCTTGCGATTGATCTGATAAAGAGTTATGAATATCCGAGTGCAGAAGACCGTGAAAGCGGCAAGCAGAAGGTTGACGAAGATGTTAAGTATTTTGCACAGGCACTTCATGATATTGGCTATCTTGATACCGATCCGCAGGAATTCACAGACAAGATCTACAAAGAGGTAGAGGTCAACTAATTTTATAAGTCAAGGGTGAGCGGATTGAGTGAAATTGAAAAAACAACCGAAGGTATAAAAACGAAAGAAAAACCCGACGGGTTTGATAAAAAATTTATATGGGTCATATTGTTTACCATTGTGGGATTTGCGGCTGCTATAGCCGCAAATCTGCTGATACCTCAGATCTCAGAGGATGTCAAGATCGAAATTTATCAGGTAGGTTCGATCTATGCGACAATGAATAATGCCTATACATGGGTATTGATTGCTTTGATCGTATTATATCTGGGAATCGGAATTTTTTCTGCATTTAAAAAGGAGCGCAGAAAAAAATACCGTTCCCGTGCGCCTTTCCGGTTTGCTGTCGGTATCGCACTTGCACTGTGGGATCTTCTTGGTACGAAATTGCAGACACTGCCGCAGCCGTTTTTTCCCGGACCTGCCGGAATTATCGAAGCGTTTCTGATTGAAGGCGATTACATACTACAGAATACGCTGTATTCACTGCGGCTTTTCAGTGTAGGTTTTTTGCTTGGTGTCGTTGTCGGAGTAGGCACAGGGATTCTGATCGGATGGTTTCCGAAGGTGTATTACTGGGTTTCACCTGTGCTGAATATTACAGGTGTGATTCCTGCCGTAGCATGGATGCCCTTTGCACTGACATTGTTCCCGACACCGTTTTCGGCAGCTGCTTTCCTTATCGTAATATGCACATGGTTTCCTGTTGCATCGCTTACGGCATCGGGTATCAAAAGTACGCCCAAGGCAAAATTTGAAGCAGCGAGAACACTGGGCGGAAAAACACCCTATCTGGTATTTCATGTGGCGATCCCTCATGCAATGCCGCAGATTTTTACAGGAATTGAAACTGCCAATGCATTTTCCTTTACCACACTGGTTATGGCTGAGATGATGGGGCAGCCGGGCGGTCTGGGATATTACATCAACGCCTCCAAAGTATGGAGTGCGTATTATAAAGTGTTTGCAGCTATTGTTGTCATGGCGGTTTTGTTCAGCCTGATCACATGGGCAGTGGGACTTGTGAAAGCAAGAGTTCTCAGATGGCAAAGGGGGCTTTTAAAATGAGCGAAACGATACTTGAAATCAAAAATATCAACCGCACCTACAAGGATGAGGATAACATCGTGGAAGCCCTCAAGGATATCAATTTCAGCATTAAAAAGGGAGAATTTGTTTCTATCATCGGTTCTTCCGGCTGCGGAAAAACAACATTGCTGCGGCTTATCGCAGGACTTGACAAGGCACAATCAGGAGAAATATTGCTGGACGGAGAAAAAATCACCGCTCCTGACCCGAAAAGGGGATATGTCTTTCAGCAGGGCAGCTTGTTTGAATGGCTGACCGTTCAGAACAATATTGCCGCAGGTCTGAAGGCAAGGCATATCTATAAAGAGAATAAGCATAAAGTAGCGGAATATATCGACCTGATCGGTCTGAACGGATTTGAAAAAGCGTATCCGCACCAGATCAGCGGCGGCATGGCACAGAGAGTAGCCATTGCGAGAGCATTGATCAATGATCCCGAGGTTCTTCTTCTTGATGAGCCGATGGGTGCGCTGGATTCGTTCACAAGAGCGGATATTCAGGATAAGCTGCTTGAGATCAGAAAAACAAACAATGCGACCATGATACTGGTGACGCATGATATCGATGAAGCATTATACCTTTCGGACAGAATCGTCATTATGACACCTCGTCCGGGTAAGATCAGTGAGGTAGTGGATGTTGCGATCCCGCACCCGCGCCACAGAGGCGGAACGGAGTTTCTGGCAGGACGGAAAAAACTTTTGGAGCGTTTCCATCTTGCCAGCGCACAGCCCCAGCCCGAATATAATATTTAATTAGGATTCAGGGGTTAGGATTTAGGATTCAGGATTTACATTAAAATAAATTTAGTAGGAGGAATATGTATGTCATATAAATTTGATACAGTAAAGGTAAGAGGCGGCTATAATGCCAAAGAACATAACAATTCGGTAGGTGTTCCCGTATATGCTACAGCCGCATTTGATTTTGACGGTTTTGATCATTTCAACAATATCAGAGCAGGTGCACAGCTTGGTTTTCTTTACTCCCGTGTAGGAAACCCGACCGTTGCGGCACTGGAAGCAAGAGTTGCACAGCTCGACGGCGGTACTGCGGCACTTGCCTTTGCCTCAGGTATGGCGGCTCTCAGCAATACACTGCTTGCTGTTACAGGAGGAAAGGGAAGAATTCTTTCTACCAAGCAGATTTACGGCGGTACGTTTGACCTTGAAAATGATGTTTTCCCGTCGATCGGAATTGAATTTGATCTGATCGATCATGACAGCAGCATTGAAGAATGGGCGGCACTCATTAAGGAAGATACCAAGGCAATTTTTGTGGAAAGTATTTCCAATCCTTCTGCAAGACTTCTTGATATTGAAGCACTTGCAGAGCTGGCACACAAAAACGGTATTCCGCTAGTGGTTGATAATACCTTTGCAACACCGTATCTGTTCAGACCCTTTGAGCATGGTGCAGATATTATTATTTATTCTGCGACAAAGGCACTTAACGGTCACGGTAATGCGATTGGCGGCATTGTTGTGGAAGGCAAGCCTTTTAACTGGACGGAAGAAAAATTTCCGCAGTTTTATAAAAAGCACTGGGTTGCAAGAGATCTTGACAATAACCCGAGAAGCTTTATCGAAGCATTCCCGCAGTTCCCGTTTACGGCACTGCTAAGAACGAAATATCTTGCTTATTTCGGTGCGTCTTTAAGTCCGTATGATGCACAGCTGATCCTGATCGGTATTGAAACACTTTCCGAGAGAGTGTCAAAGCAGGTTGCGAATGCGAGAAAAATTGTCAAATATCTTGACAGCCGTTCTGATGTTGTTACATGGATCAGCTATCCCGAGCATAAGGACAGCAAATATAAGGCACTTGCGGAGAAATATTTCCCGAAAGGCACAGGCACGGTCCTGACATTTGGTTTCAAAGGAAATGACGACCAGATCAACAAGCTGATCAATTCTATTCAGCTGTTCGGTTTCCAGGCAAATGTAGGCGATGCTAGATCGCTGCTGATCAACTCACCGAAAACAACCCACGGTGAGTTGACCCCCGAAGAGCTTGAAGCAGCACAGATCAAGCCCGATACCATACGTCTTTCACTTGGTCTTGAAGATGCAGAAGATCTGATCGCAGACCTTGACCAGGCATTTGCAAAAGCATTTGAAGAATAATACATAAAAGAACTGTCCGTACCAAATTGCAGTACGGACAGTATTTGTGATGTTAAGGAGGAACTAAATATGGCAGATTTTGATACATTAAGAATCAGAGCAGGTTATGACAGCAGTGAGCATAATTATTCGGTCAATGTGCCGATTTATCAGACAGCGGCATTTGACCTCGGCAGTACGGACAGAGCCGACAGGATCTGGACACTGGAAGATGACAGTGCCATTTATTCCCGTGTGGGAAATCCGACGGTTGCGGTTCTGGAACAAAGAATTACGCAATTAAGCGGTGCTTACGGAGCACTGGCACTTTCATCAGGCATGGCGGCAATTTCCTATACCATTCTGGCACTGACAGAATACGGCGGCAATATTGTTGCGGCAAATTCTCTTTACGGAGGTTCGGAGGATTCATTTTCGCATTTCTTCCCCCGCTTCGGAGCGAATATCAAATTTGTAAAAGACAGATTTGACCCTGCCGCCTATGAAAAAGAGATCGATGAGAACACAAGAGGCATTTATATCGAATCCATCAGCAACCCGAATGCAGAGATCTATGATATAGAAGAACTGGCGAAAATTGCACACAAGCATGCCATTCCTTTGATTGTCGATAATACAGTTGCAACACCGTATCTTCTTGACCCGATTAGCTATGGTGCGGATATTGTGATTTATTCTGCAACAAAGGCTCTGGGCGGTCACGGTAATGTCATAGGGGGCATTATTGTTGACAGCGGTCATTTCAGATATTCCAAAAGCAAGTTTCCACAGTTTTATGAAGTGTCCTATAAACTGAAAGATATCAAGGGCAACAGGCGTTCGCCTGCCGATGTGGATGAAATTTCTCCGTTTTTAGTACATTTAAGAGCCTTTTATCTGGAATTTATCGGTGCTGCGCTTTCTCCGTTTGATGCATATCTGATTTTACAGGGGCTTGATACCATCTCCGAAAGAGTATCGAAGCAGTCGCAAAATGCGGAAAAAATTGCCCGATTTCTGGAAGAAAGCGGTTTTGTGTCATGGGTCAATTACCCGACAGCAAAGAGTGCAAAAAATAAAGAGCTTGCTGAAAAATACCTTACCAAAGGCTTTGGCGGAATATTATCCTTCGGTTTTGAGGGAACGGATGAAGAACTGAATGACTTTATACAGCACCTGAATTACTACTCGTATCATGTTAATATCGGCGATGTACGTTCTCTTATCGTCAACTGTGCAAGAACGACTCATGCCGAAATGGATGCCAGCCATTTGAAAAGGGCAGGAATTGCGGAAAATACCGTCAGAATTTCGGCAGGACTGGAATCGGCAGATGATCTGATCTTTGATCTGAGAAGTGCTTTTTCAAAAGTAGCCGGTCTGCGTGAAATCAAACTGAGCGGTGCGGATCTCAATGACCTTGACGAGATCGCAAATCTGGAGATCACCAATTTCTCAGCCGAAAAGGCAGCTTCAAAAGCGGCGTTTGAATACCGCTTGAAAAATTTTCCCGAATGGTTCATCACCGCAAAGTATGAGGGAGAGATCATCGGACTCATCAATGCTGCCCCGACTGATCGGGATTATATCACAGATGATGTATACCTTTCGGGCGGCTATTACAACAAAGACGGCAAAAGTCTGTTTGTTTACGGACTGGAAGTGCATCCCGATTTCAGGCATAAAGGCATTGCGGACAAGCTGATCAGGACGCTGATCAATAAAGCGAAAGAGGCAGGAAAAACAAGAATCGCACTGACCTGTTCCGAAAAGCTGATTCCGTTTTATCAGGCTCACGGGTTACAGTATAACGGAATTTCAAAGTCCGTTATCGGTGATGAAGCAAGCTATGATATGTCGATCGATTTGAAATAATACAGAACAAACCCCATAGGAGCAATGAGTCCTATGGGGTTTGTTTTACTTACAATTATTGACAAATTCTTCAAAAATCATAAAGCTGTTGTTGTCAGTCAGGTACGAAAATTCGGGATGCCACTGTACCGCCCAGACAAATTTTCTGCTTGGCATATAAACGGCTTCAATAATACCGTCCTCTGCATAAGCCATGACTTTCAGCGGCGGTGCGATCGTTCTGACCGCTTGATGATGATAGCTGTTGACAGCAAGTTCTTCCGTATGAAGAAGTCTGTACAGTGGGGAATCTGTTTCGATTTTTACCTTATGCACAGGCACATCATACGGCGGTGACTGGTGATGTTCTATGCCCGAATCTGTTTCACCCGGAAGATCCTGATAGAGAGTGCCGCCCATAGCAGCATTGAGAAATTGTATTCCTCTGCATATGCCGAGAAGCGGTTTTTCTTCGATCAGTATTTCACGCAGCAGCTTCATTTCCATACTGTCACGCATTTTACAGCATTCAATATTGTCAAATTTTGAAGTGCTGTTATACACTTCGGGGGAAACATCATGACCGCCTGTGAAAAGAAATCCGTCACACATTTCTGCTGCCTGTTTCAGAATTTCTTCCTCATCTGTCAGCGGCAGCATGACAGGCAGACCGCCTGCGGCTGTGATTCCCTCCATATATCCGGCAGCATCCAATAGCTGTCCTTTGTTTCATCCCACAGCGGAATGACACCAATCACAGGTCTTGCTTTCATAATATCCCTCTTATCTTATATCAGATCATCTGTCGGGATGATCCTGTAGAGCGGTGTGTGCGAGTAAATGACAGGCTGGTCTGCGTGAAAGAATACAATACCGTTTGTGGGAGAGGTAATGCGGTCTGTGACCTCTCCTGTATACGGATCTGCGATCACCGCAAGAAGATCGCCTTTTTTCACTCTTGCATTGACTTGTGCATATCTGATAAAAAAGCCTGCGGTCAAAGTTTTGACATTGACAAGTTCCTGACCGTCAATGAATTTTGAAATATATCCTTCATGGCAGTTATAGTCAATGATCCCCTGCTTGTTGAGAAAACTCAGAACAGCATTGACGGCTTCTGCGGCACTGTTGGTATCAATGCTGTCAGTAGCATTGGTATAGACGGAAAAAGCTTTTGTTTCCCATATCTGCCAGTTATAATTCAGCGTTGTGGTATCATATGGTCTTGCCTCACGCCTGAAAACATAGGGCAGACCGAAATCTTTGGCAAGCTCGATATCCTCAAAGCCTGTTTTCATCATTCGTACATGGGGAATAAAACTTCCCTGCATATAAAAGCTGGTAAACTGAATACCGAATTTGTAATTGCTGACATTTTTAAAAACGCCTGCGGCAATTCGCTGGGTTGTTTCACCAAGATCATAACCGGGGAACATCCGGTTAATATCGGTATTGTCGGTTGACCAGAAACGCTTTCCGATGTTCATGGAATGAGAATTCACACAGGGTACGACCGTTACAGATTTACCGTCTTTGATTTTATTCTGCTGTTCGAGCTGACCTAAAATATTGATCAGCCTTGAACAGATATAAACCTGCTGAACCTCATTTCCTCTTGTTGCGCCGACAATGCAGGCGGATTTTTCTCCGCTGCCAAAGGTATAACCTTTAATGCGCATATTGTCTCTGTAAACAGAGTTCAGTTCAAAAAATATTTGTTCTTCCATATCATGACCCCATTATGCAAGTATTCTCGCAATAAGCGAGCCTTCGGATACGATCGGGTATTCCCTGAGAGTGAATACGATACCGTCCGTTTCCGAGGTGATTTTCTGATGGATCTCTCCTGTGAGCGGATTGAGAATATCTCCGATGTGATCGCCTTTTTTGACATTTTTCCAATGCTCGACACTTGGAACAAATACACCTGATTTTCTGGCATTGATAAAAGATACTTCCCCGTCCTCGGAAATGATTGGTGTTTTTGGTGTCGGAACTTCGCCGCTCCAGATGCCAAGTTCTTTCATCAGGGCAAAAATACCGTCAACAAGCTGATCGCCGTATTTTTTTGTAATTCTCATACCAACGCCCATTTCCACAACCAGTGTGGGTGTGCCGATGATATTCAGGGAATAGGCAAGCGTGGATTCAAGCACAGTGGCGGAGGAATGAATCCAGATATAATCCACATTCAGAAGCTTTGCCAGCGGTACTAACGTATCCTGAGAAAGCTCATTGATCCGTACCTGCGGTATTTCTTCCAGGAAAATATTGCTTGCATGGATATCAATAACGGCGGCACTGCCGCTGAGGTCATTGATGATCTGTGAAGCAATATATTCGGGCATCGAACCATTTTCCGAACCGGGGAAGAGCCTGTTCATATCAAGGTCAAATCCCGGCATTCCCCTTGTGATGGAGTCGATCCCGAGAGGATTCAGTGACGGGTATACATCAACGATACCCGTCAGACATTCCTCATTTTCTTTAATTCTTCTTTGCAGTTCGTAGCAGACATATTGTCCCTCCAGCTCATCGCCGTGAGTGCCTGTTACGATACTGATTCTTTTTTCGTTGCCGCTTAATCCGCTTTGCGGAATAAGTCGGTTTTTTTGTATCATCAGCATTTCGTCGATCGGCAAACCGACAGAAGCGATTGTCTGAACCATTTGTTATCAATCCTTTGTAATGATTTCTTCTACGCTTACGGCTTCACTCTGAGTTTGCGTGGTGAAACCGTAAAAGTTTCCCTTTATGACAGAGCAGTCACTGGAATCCCTGCCGCAGGAAACCCTGATATATTCGTCATTGACCAGCTTATTGTTGGTCGGGTCAAAGCCGTACCAGTAACCTCTGCACAGAGCTTCTACCCAGGCATGGGACGAACCTTCGCCGAGCATCATTCCCACAACATATCTTGCCGGAATTTTCTCCGATCTTAAAAGAGAGAGCATGATATGTGTATAATCCTGACAAACACCCTTGCCGAGTGAAAAGGCATTTTCGGCTGTTTCGTGTATCTCCGTTACCCCGGGATTATATTGGAAAGTCTCATGTAGAGAACGCATGATATGCAGTGCCTTATCATAGGGAGCATAAAATTCATCTAAATGCAGAGATTTTCTGTACTCGTTGAGTTTTTCTCCCGGTTTCGTCAAATCAGTCTGTGCTTTCAGTATCAGAAAACGGTAAGGGTCATCAAAATATTCGTCGAATATCCCTATACCTGATTCAGCCGTTCCGGTGATACTGACCTCGAAATTGTTATGAGGCTCTTTAATAAGACCGTACAACTTTTTATTGTTGAAGCTGTCATTGGTAATGCTGTAATTTTCACAGCCTGAAACGGTAATGTTCAGGTCTGTGATTTTTTGTCTTGCCGTATCCTGAGGCAGAAACATGACGGAAAAGCTGTGCCGGTTAACAGGTTCATTGTATTCCGCCGTAAGGTCGTAATTGAATTTTAACCGTTTGATAGTATCCCTCTTTTCATTCCTGAATCAGATTTCTGAGCAGATTCTTGACATTGGAATAGTTAAATTCCGAATCCTTCATCATGCTGTCAATGGTATAGATAATGCTTTCATCATACCGGAGCTTTGATTTGATCAGAAAACCTTTCATACGCTTATAGGTTCTCTTGACTTCATAAACAGGATTGTCAAGGCTGAGATACAGATCAAGCCGTTCGATCCCCTTGCCAAGTTTGATAATATTCCGTATCTGTTCGTCATCGATCATATCGTTCACACAGCCCCAGAAAGCAAGAATGTGATCAATCACAAGTATCAGATCCGCAATCGGTGCATTGCTTTTTTCTGCCGTTTTGACATCATCAATGGCAAGCTGGATATATGCCATTGTTTCCGTTCCGATATAATCTCTCATCACGATCGCATTGTCATAAGCCCTGTTCAGACTGCTGATGATGGAATTCGGATCGGTTTCATCAAACGGATATTTTTTCTTGAAATTTTCGCTTGAACCATAAATATCGGGAATACCGACTTTTTTGCAGAGAACTGAATAATAATCCGGATCGGAATCGATCATGAGATCAGCCGTTTTCAGATAATATTTCAGTGTTGTATGAACTCTATCGGTGTATCTGCCTAACCAAAAGAGGTGGTCGCATTTGTCTATTGTGATAATACCCATGTGTCTTTAAAACCTCCGCCTTGTGATGAATTTACGATAAATGAATCAGGATTTCTTGAAAATCTTGTCAGACCACTCGGCCATACCCTGGTTGTATCGCCGGAAAGGACAAACGCTCTCAGGTCTGCTTTTCTCGGAACAGATTTTCCGCTTTCGTCAAGAATATCCAGGTCGTAGAAGTCAATGACTTCCTGTGCAATGAATCTTCTTGGCTGACTTTTCAGAAGTGCAATAAACTCTTCTTTCTTTTCGGCTGTCAGTGAGCTTCCGAAAACAACGCCATAGCCGCCCGCTTCTGCAACATCCTTTATGACAAGCTTGTCAAAATTGTCAAGAACATAGCGCATATCTTTCTCATAATAGGGAAGATAGGTAAGTGCATTCATCAGAACGGCATCCTGACTGAGATAATAGCGTATCATTTTTGGAACGAAATAATAGATACCCTTGTCATCAGCCACACCGTTTCCGGGAGCATTGATCAGCGCAACATTCCCCTTTCTGTACGCCTCAAAAATATGCGGTATGCCAATTACAGATTCTTCATAGAATGTCATCGGGTCAAGATATTCATCCGAAATTCTTCTGTATACAGCACCAACTCTCTGCTTTCTTCCGTTATAGTCGATATAGTAAAGGTTGTCATTTTCACAGACGATATCCTTACCGGTAGTCAGAACCGCACCTGTTTTTTCCGCCAGATAGGAATGTTCAAAGAAAGCTGCATTATATCTGCCGGGGGAAAGGATCACATTGATACCTCCCGTATTGACATGATCCATGACTTCTTTGAGAAGATCGGCATAATTTCTGTTGTCAAGTACACTATTGTCTGAGAATGCCTCCGGCGCACCTCTTCGCTGTAAATCTCTTGCGATCATCGGATAGGATGCACCCGATGGCACCCGGAGATTGTCTTCAAGAATATACCAGTTGTTATCCTTAGACTGAACAAGGTCAATACCCGAAATATGACTGTAGATATTTTTCGGTGGTGTTACACCGTCACACGGAGCAAGAAAACCTTTTGCAGAAAAAATAAATTCCTCGGGAATAATTCCGTCTTTGACAATATGTTTCGGACCATATATATCAGCCAGAAAGCAGTTCAGGGCATCGACACGCTGTGTCAGACCTTTTTCCAGATACGTGAATTCATCATGTTTGATGATTCTTGGTATCGGGTCGAACGGAAACAACTGCTCTTTAAATTCTCCATTTTTATAGATACCAAACTTAACGCCGTATCGTGCAAGCAATTTGTTGATCGTTTCCGATTTTTTAATGAGATCATCCATTTTTGTTTTACCTCCCGCATAAATAAAACAAGGATGCTTCTCTGCCATAGCAGAAAAACACCCTTGTTTTTATATATCTATATTAGCACAATTTTTGATCTGTGTCAACATGTTTTGCAGGATAAATTTCTAAAAATGCGGATTTATAACATAATAACAAAAAATAACACAGGATCAGTGTTATTTTTGCATTTTTTTTGCTTTGGTGATTCATTTTATGCCAATACAGATTAGTTTCAGAAGTTTCGGCAGACTGTAGATCCTGACCTCTCTGTTTACTATATATAATGTAGGGTTTTCCGAAATAAAATATTTTCGGAAAATTTTTATTTTTCTATTGACAAAACTGTTACATCTGTGTATACTGTACATATACAGTAAACGAAAGGAGGAGCATAATACAGAACCGTGTATTATGCGAAAAATTATGAATTTACCACCATTACAAGTTCAGGAAAATGAAAACAGACTGAAGACATTAAAAAATACCTATTCCAAAGCAGGTCTGACAGTGTTTGTTAGTATTGTTGCAGTTTCTGCTGTGCAGATCCTGTTAACTTATCTTAGGAATTATTTTATCGATCAGGGAATGATCGATAAGGAAAATATCAATGTTAATCTTCTGATTACGTTTTTGCCAATGTATGTTGTTTGTTTTCCGCTGATGTTTTTGATGATGAAAAAACTTCCTGCCACAGCACCGTCTGAAGAAAAACTGGGCGGAAAAAGATTCTTTGCACTTCTGGCAATGTGTTTCCCGGTCATGTTTGCAGGAAATCTGGTGGGAAATCTTCTTTCGGGGCTTTTTTCCGGCGGACAAGCAACGAATGGCCTGATGAATATGATGTCAACACTCAATCCGATCACGATCCTATTTGTTGTGGGGTTTGCGCCTGTTTTTGAAGAGTTGTTTTTCAGGAAGTATCTTATCAACAGAACAGTCAAATATGGCGAAAAAACAGCAATACTGTTTTCGGGACTTTGTTTCGGAATGTTCCATTTGAATTTGTTCCAGTTCTTTTATGCGTTTGGTCTTGGTTTGATTTTCGCATATATTTATGTCAGAACAGGCAAGGTGATCTATTCGATCATTATGCATATGCTCATTAATCTTAATGGCTCAGTCATTTCCGTGCTTGCGGTGTCGCAGCTTGATACGGATAAGCTTCAGGCAGTGACAGAATCAGGAAAGTTTACAGGAGAAGCAATGGAGGAAATTCTCCCCGGACTGATGATCTACGGTATCTATCTTGTTGTTTATATGCTGTTGGTATGTATCGGAATTGTACTGCTGATCATCAACAGGAAAAAGCTTTTGATAAAACCGACTGAGGAGGAAGTACCGGCTAAAGAAGGTATAAAACTGAGTCTGATCAATGTCGGAATGATTTTATTTACAGTTTTAACTGTAATTATGATTGTTCTTAATCTGATAGTTTGACAATAGTTACTAAAAATGGAAATTATTATATAAAAGAGGACTGCATACGGCAGCCCTCTTTTATTTCGCGTTTGTAAAGTATAATGCTTTACGAATAAAAACATCAGTGTTTATCGAATGTTCAAAATTTGAAAAAATCAGCAAAAATTATATTCAGCGGCGTGATGCCCGGAATTTATATAAAATTGGGGCGTTATTGTGTTAAAAATGAGCTCATAAATAGCACTACACTGATATAAAGAAAATAACTTTACATACTTAAAATTCACATTCAGGTAAAACGATGACGAATTTAATTATTTTAAGGAATAATAATGCAGAAACAGAATATCAAAAACCAATCTTCATGTACAGGCAGCTGTGCCGATTGAAAATAATACTCTGAGTATATTCTTGATTTACAATGTGTATTTTTTTGAGTGAGGGGAGAAGGGTGGAGGACTTTTTTCGCGGAAGAAAAATTAAATTCGTAACGCCCGATGATAACAGGGGTTTCGGGAATCAAAGCACGAAAATTACGCTCTTTGAAAAAAATTGAATCTTATACACACTTGTTAAATTTGCATAAAGAGAATGACAGAGAATTGATGAATCATACGAAAAGTCTAAAACTTCTTGATAAAAGGAAATTGTTGTTATATAATATTATCAATAGTAGATTAGTATATCCAAGTGCGCATTATCGCAGTGCATGAGGATATACTGAGAGTAACACCATCAAAATTTTATTTATTTTAGGAAAGGAAGTTGCTGCTATGTTATTGAAAAAGCTGAAAAGCAAGCAGGGTATTTCGCTGCCCCTTGCTATGGCGATAACCAGTGTACTTATTATCCTTTCCGCGTCGCTGATTGCAATCGCTGCTACGAGCATTATGTCTACGAGCAGCAGTGTCAACAGCCGTCAGGCGTATCTTAATGTAAGAAGTGCGCTTGAGTACGCTTATGCTTACTATAGTGACAGCAGCTGCGTACCGGATCTTACACAGGTTAATAATGAGTATATGGTTATGAACGACAAGGAAGGAGGTACAACCGCTGAAGGTGCAGCGATATCGAATGCAACAGATGCTGAGAACTATACAACTTATGTTATAGCCAACTATATTGCTCCGGACGGAACAAGAGATGTTGCTTCGTTAAAGCTCACCGCGTATTCCAAGTCATCGGATGCATTCGGCAAAAGAGCCCAGACAATCCATATGGCAGCTATTTACAATGTAAATAAGCTGACGAACAAGAACAGAGTCACACTGACGGATATCGATATGGATACGGATGTATTGCAGTACAATACCATTCGTGATGCGATCACACTCCATTGTAAACAGTATCCCGGCGAAAACTGGACACCGTTCTATTATCTGTGGACATATCATGATGAAGCTGAAATGTATTCCAAGACAAGTAACTGTTACGGACTCGAAGCTGTA
>CACYDD010000057.1 GCA_902773065.1 uncultured Ruminococcus sp.
CTCTTTATTGTTAGTATAACATACCCCATCACTCACGGCTGTACTTTTTCGCATTTTTACAAAACATAAATATGCCCCGCAGGGCGGTTCGTCCGGCGTAATTTATACAGCGGTTCCTTAAGGAACCGCTGTACTCATTATCCTCCTCATCTCCACTGATGAGGCAGCACTTCCTTTTCCATATACGGAAAATTCTTGTCAAATTCGTCAAGTACTTTCAAATAATTCTCATCGTGAAAATCGCAGTCAAAAAGATCTGATACATAGAACTTTCCTGTCACGCCTTTTAATGCGTCTTTCTGAAGCTCATATCCCATAAAAGCATCAAAATTTGAACCGTCGGGCATTGTTATACCGAATTTATCAGCAGTTTTATAACCGAACTTAGGATAGTATTCAGGTACACCGCAGAAAAAAATTGCCTTATATCCCTTCTCAGCCGCCAGGCGCATAGACTCCAGCAGCAGCTTTTTGCCGACTCCCGTTTTCTTATAATCAGGATCAACGCATAGCGGTCCGAAAGTAATTATGTCTATGTTACCGTTATCGGTTTCTATCCGGGCTTTTGAATAAAGAATAGCGCCGACCAATTTATCATCGACCAATGCAGCCAATGAAATCTCAGGTATATAGCATGGCGCATCCCATAGTTTGTGTACCAGATAATGTTCGTCACAACCCGGAAAATACAAATTCCAAAACGCTCTTTTTGCAACCAGCTCTACATCATAATGGTCTTTTTCAGTAATATTTCTAACAGTGATGTTCATATCAATACACCTCTTTCTTCTTTTTTCTTTCATTGATCGTAACAGTCTTGAAAAACTGTTCCTTCTGTCTGCGGTATTCGGCAGAGTCACTGCTGTATTTTGCTTCAGATTTTATTTTTCTGAAGCTTTCAAAGCGTCTTTCGTCAAGCTCACCGCTTTTGATAGCTTGACGTACAGCACAGCCGGGTTCGTTTTCGTACCTGCAATCGCGAAATCTGCAGCATTTTGAAAGGTCTTCAATATCCGAAAAGGCTTCGTTCAGACCTTCGCTGATATCCCACATTCCAAGCTCACGCATACCGGGAGTGTCGATTATCATGACCCCGTTTTTCAGCATGATAAGCTGACGGTGAGTAGTTGTGTGCCTGCCTTTGCTGTCATCCTCTCTGATACCGTTTGTATCCATGATTTTTTCCCCTGCAAGAGCATTGACAAGGCTTGATTTTCCTACGCCCGATGAACCAAGGAAAACGAGTGTTTTCCCCTTTTGCAGATAGGGCAGCAACTCGTCCATTCCATAACCGGTTTTGGCGCTGACAATGCAGAGCTTCACGCCCTCCGCAGCACCGCTCGCTTTGATAATATAAGGCAGATAATCGTCTGTCAGATCAGCCTTTGTCAGTACGATAACAGGCTCGGCTTTTGACTGACGGGCAGCTGTAAGGTATCTCTCCAGACGTTTGGGGTTGAAATCGTGATTCAGGGACTGCATGATGAACACATAATCAAAGTTTGCCGCAACTGCCTGCTCACCTCTGCCCTTATCGGGATCTCGCCTTGAAAAATAAGTCCTGCGCTTTAGTGTTTTAATAATTCTGCTGTCACCGTTCTTGTTGTATTCTATCAGTACGAAGTCGCCTACCGTCGGAAAACTTTCTCCCTCATGGTAGTATTCCCTGCCTTTCAGCACCGCATAGCCCTCGCCAAAGTCCGAAACTATCCCGAAACGACCCTTGTTAACGGCTGTGATTCGTGCAGGAGTCCCGCCGATGTCTTCTGTGCCAAAATAATAATCAAATCCGTAATCTTTAATATTCAATGTTTATTCCTCCGTTTTCAGTTATTTCTGTTTATCAATCCTTACTCTGTGCTAACTGAAAATGGACGCAAAAATGCCGCAGAAAGCAACCCTCATGGGATCTCTGCGGCTGAAAAAGCATACAAAAAGCACACCCTTTCCGAGTGTGCTGAATAATCAGTCTATGATCACGAAAGGTTCCTTAAAACGGCACGACAACAAAAGGGACACTGTCCCCTGAACTGATATCCATGCCAATATTCAGTTAGCCGAAAAATACCTCTTTAACAATCATATTCGTACTCCTTTCGTGTTTGCCGATTTTTTTCGATAGGCAAACTCTTTTCATCTGGAAGTATATCATTATATTTTTGGTTTGTCAATAATTATTTCAGAACATAACAAAGAAAATTCCTTGACTGCTCCTCGCCAAAGGATATATTAAGAATACCGGAGCAGTGACATGGAGGTAAAGAACTGATGTGGCAGCACTTTTTGTATAACTTGAATCCGTGAAACTCAAAAATCAAATAAGCTCAAAAGTCTGATCACAAGCCCAGAACAATGCAATAAAGCCATATCCTTCATGCAC
>CACYDD010000058.1 GCA_902773065.1 uncultured Ruminococcus sp.
TCGTTCTTTGTTGAATATATATTAACTCTTTATGAACAAAATGTCAATAGTTTTTTTATAATTTTTTCGATTTTTTTCGTAAAAGAACGGGGAATTTTTTTGTGCAATTTAACGGAAATATTTTCTTTTTTCCGCATTTCAAGCCGTTCTTCGTCACTTTGTCTACACAGAATAATCCTGTTTTGTGCAAAATGCTTCAAAAAGTTTATGAACAGCAAATGAACAAATCTACGCCGGGTTAATTTTTTATTAATATTTTTTCAAATTTCCTTCATATTTTCTTTAAAAAATTTGCAATTTCTTAAATTCAGGGTAATTTTAGTGTTTAGTGATTAGTGGGAAGTGGTTAGTAATGGTAGTAATAACCACTAAACACTAAGCACTAACCACTAATTCCTGATGCAAAAATCTTCATGATTCATTAGGATCAACACTGATTTGAGAGGAATTTACCGCCTCTCTCAGCTTTTCGACAGGAATCATTGCTCCATAGCGAAAATCACCCAGAATATCCGTTGCTGCACCGATATTCATTCCCACGATTTCCATATTCTCATTGATAATCGCTCCGCCGCTGGTGCCAAGTGTTACATACGCATTATGGTAAAGCACAGGCGTTCCTGCCATATTATCTTTGGTATAGAACATCTCTGTTTCTTCTGTGGTGATTTCTCCATAGGAAATATGGTCACGCTGACCGTTTGTATTGCTGATTACGGCAATACGCTCGTTCAACTCATCATCTTCGTCGGAAAGCGGGAGAACCCCAAGCTCACGGTCGGACTGAAAGCTGATTACAGCCACATCGTTGCTTTTATCCATATATTCGATTTTCGCACCCGGCATTTTCTGATAATAATGTATGGGAATATGTTTGCCGCTTTCCTGCTCCTTCTTTTCATCATATGTAGGAGTATAGCGGTCAAGCACAAATAATTCATTCCTGTTGGAGATCGCAACATGATAAGCGGTCAGCGCATAATAGGTATCGTCCTTTTTATCAAAAATCACGCCGCTTGCGCCGTTGGAATAGACAGTACGCACCACATCCGGATCATCCTCGTCATATTCTTCCGTTCTTCTCACAATACAAATATTGGCAGACAAAATATCCTCGTTAATCTTATCATTAAAATCATCATACACTCTTGTCCTGCACATATAATCATAGATTTTCGGAATCAGAAAAACAAAGACAACGCAAAAAATGATCAGTGCAATACATATCCCCAGCACAATTTTACTGACCTTGCCGCTGACCTGCTTCTGCCATTTTTGGCTCTTTGCTTTTTCCATCTCTGCTCACCCCTGAATACATGATATAAAAGAAGAAATAACCGCCTTCCCCAAGAGAGCGGTCATTTCTAAAATAATTGTCTTTAGGGAACTGCCGTAAAGGGCGAGTCCCTTGTTGCTTTTATTTTAGTATATAAAGCGGATGATGTCAAGGGAGAAATTATGCATTATAATTGTATTGTAATTTTTTGTAAGTTACTGTATAATAGTTATTGAAACTAACTATATTTACATATAAATAAATGGTTAGAAAATCAATTTTTCATTTTTAAAAATACGGAGGTAATAAAAATGCAGAAAAAAGGTGAACTCGTTTCTTTCAGACCTGATATCAAGGTCGTGGACTGTACGATCAGAGACGGAGGTCTTGTCAACAATTTTGAATTTACGGATGAGTTTGTGCGTGATCTCTATCAGACGAACATCAAGGCAGGTCTTGATTATATGGAGTTCGGCTACAAGGCATCAAAGGATATGTTTGATGTCAATAAGTTCGGAAAGTGGAAATTCTGCAACGATCAGGATATCATCGATATCGTCGGCGACAACGATACTGACCTGAAAATTTCCGTTATGGCGGATGTGGGACGTACCGATTTCAAGCGTGATATCACCGACAAGGCAAACAGCCCGATTGATCTCATCAGAACCGCTACTTATATCAACACCATTCCTGCTGCTCTGGAAATTGTGGAGTACTGCAAAAACAAAGGCTACGAAACTTCCATCAACATTATGGCTGTTTCCAAGTCAAACGACTCCGACCTTGATGATGCACTTGAACTAATCGGTAAAAGCTGTGTTGATGTAATCTATATTGTAGACAGCTACGGTTCACTCTATCCCGAGCAGATGCGCAGACTTGCTGCGAAATATCTTGAATGCGGCGAAAAGTACAACAAGAAAATCGGTATTCATGCTCACAACAACCAGCAGCTTGCCTTTGCAAACACAATCGAAACACTGACAATGGGTGTCAGCTATCTTGATTCCACCGTCAGCAGCATGGGCCGCGGCGCAGGCAACTGCCCGACAGAACTTCTTCTCGGTTTCCTCAAAAACCCGAAATATAACATCACTCCTGTACTCACCTTTATTGAACAGCATATCAACAAACTGAAAGCAGAAGGCGTTGTATGGGGTTATGATATTCCGTATCTTCTCACAGGCAGACTGAACCAGCATCCCCGTGACGCAATTCAGTTCACGGCAGAAAAAAGAACCGACTACGCGGATTTCTTCCAATATCTTTATGATAAGGAAGCATTCTGATATAGGGTATCGGATTGAAAGGAGTTTGTTATTTTGAAACTGGAAAAGCTTCTTACAAGAATTAATTATACTGTCGTTTCGGGCAGTACGGAAATTGATATCACCGATGTGATCTATGATTCCCGGAAGGTCATCAAGGGCTGTGCCTTTGTATGTCTTGTGGGTTCGGCGGTTGACGGACATAAATTTGCAGAGGACGCTGTGAAAAAGGGGGCGGCAGCTGTCATTGTAAGCCGTGATGATATTTCTGTCAGCGGTGTGACTGTTATTAAAACAGAGGACACAAGAAAAACTCTCGCCTTTATGTCGGCGGAATATTTCGGCAACCCTGCCGATACGCTGACAACAATCGGTATCACAGGCACAAAGGGTAAAACCACGACTGCGGCTATGATACAGGCGATACTCGAAAAGGGCGGTATCAAAACAGGTACAATAGGAACGCTCGGCATTGTGATCGGTGATAAGATCATCAAAACCGACAACACGACCCCCGAATCCTATGAAATACAAAAGGCACTCCGACAAATGATCGATGAGGGCTGTAAATGCTGTGTCATGGAGGCATCCTCCCTCGGTATCAAATGGCACAGAACAGACGGTTTTATTTTCGATTACGGAATTTTTACCAATTTTTCTCACGACCATATCGGCGGTGTGGAACATCCTACAATGGAGGACTATCTGGCTTGTAAAGCCAAGCTGTTCAGACAATGTACCACAGGCATTATCAACATTGATGATCCGACAGCAGAAAAAATGGTGGAAAACCATACCTGCTCTATTGAAACCTTCGGCTGTGACCCGAAAGCAGAGCTGAAAGCAAGCGGTGCAACTCTGATTTCAAAGCCCGGCTATCTCGGCGTACATTTTGATGTCAGCGGAACAGTTGATATGGCAGTTGATGTTGCGATTCCCGGCATGTTCACCGTACACAATGCCCTTGCTGCCATTGCGGTATGCCGACATTTCAACATTCCTCAGCAGGCAATTTATGACGGACTGAACGAAGTCAAAGTAAAGGGCAGAGTGGAAGCCGTAAACGTACCGGGCAATTACACACTTCTGATTGACTATGCCCATAATGCAGTAAGCATGGAAAATGTTCTGACCACATTAAGAGAATATCACCCGAACCGCCTTGTCACTCTTTTTGGTGCAGGCGGCAACCGTCCCCGTGACAGGCGTTTTGAAATGGGCGAAATTTCGGGAAGACTTTCGGATCTGTCTGTTATCACCGAAGATAATTCCAGAATGGAAGATGTCAATGATATTATCGCAGATATCAAAGTCGGTATGGAAAAAACGGACGGCAAATATATTGCGATTCCTGACAGAACAGACGCGATACGCTACTGTATTGAAAATGCACAGGACGGCGATATCATTGTGCTTGCCGGAAAAGGCCACGAGGATTATCAGGACAAAAACGGCAAAAAAACGCACTATGACGAGCGTGAAGTAATCGATGCGATACTCGGCAGATGAGGAGTGAAAACGACATGAAAGCAATGAAAGCACAGGAAATTGCACAAGCAGTCGGCGGAAAGCTTCTATGCGGAGACCCTGATACACTGATCACCAATGTTCAGTACGACAGCCGCAGTGTCGGGGAAGGTTCTCTGTTTGTTCCCATCAAAGGAGAAAGAGTAGACGCACATCAGTTTATAGAACAGTGCATGAAAAAAGGCGCAGCAACCTTTACTGAATATGAAGCACCGGCAGGTGCCGAAAAGCCCTATATCAAAGTGGAAGATACACTGAAAGCACTGCAAAAGCTTGCTGCTTTTTACAGAAAACAGTTTTCTTCACTCAAACTTGTGGGAGTCACCGGCAGTGTCGGAAAAACCAGCACAAAGGAAATGATAGCAGCGGCTCTTTCTGAGGGGCTGAATGTCATGAAAACACAGGGCAATAAAAACAGTCAGATTGGAATGCCCTGTACCATGTTTGATCTTTCAGACGAGCATGAAGCCGCTGTTATTGAAATGGGTATTTCAGAGTTCGGAGAAATGGATAATCTCTGTGATATTGCCAGACCCGATATTGCTGTTATGACCAATATCGGTGTAGCACATATTGAAAACCTGAAAACACAGGAAAATATCATGGCGGAAAAGCTGAAAATCACCAATCATTTTGATAAAGACGATATTTTATTTGTTAACGGCGATGATAAGCTTTTATCGACACTATGCGGCAAACAGCCGTTTAAAACTGTAAGTTTCGGTTTGGCTGAAACAAATGATTATCATGCTGATAATATTGAAACATACGGATTTGACACAACATTCCGCTGTATCGGCGGAGGAACAGAAAAAAACTTTACCATTCCTGCCCTCGGCATACACAGCGTTACCAATGCGCTTGCGGCGATTGCGATCGGAAGAACCCTCGGTCTTGATGATGATACCATCCAGAAAGGACTTTCGGGTTACAAAAACGCACCCATGCGCCAGCAGATCCATCAGCTCGAAAAATTCACACTGATCGACGACAGCTACAATGCAAGCCCCGAAGCAACAAAAGTATCTCTTGATGTGCTGAAAAGCATTTCAAAAGAAAAAAGCATTGCCGTACTTGCCGATATGCTGGAGCTTGGCGAAAAAGCACCATCCGAGCATTACGGAGTCGGCAAGCACCTCGCAGAGATCGGCATTGACTGCCTGATTGCTATCGGTTCTCTTTCTGAAAACACGGCAACGGGTGCAAAAGAAAACGGCTGTAAAAATGTGCTGACCGCCCAAAATAATGCAGAAGCCTATGAAATTCTCAAAACGCTTCTGAGCGAAAACTGCACCGTTCTTGTCAAAGGCTCAAGAGGTATGCACACAGACGAAATTGTTAAAAAGCTTCTTTCGTAAAAAATTTCCCACAGTCATTTTGGCTGTGGGAAATTTTTTGCTGTTTATCATTCTTTAAGTTGGCATTAAAACAGGCGATGCATCCGTTATGGGTTGCATCGCCTGTTGAGTATTTTTTAGTTGATTATTTAATTTTTACTTTCTTCGCTGTGCTGTAAGCACCGTATACTTTTTTGCCGTCAATCGTTTTATAAGAACGAACTCTTACATAGTAAGTCTTACCCTTGGTCAGTTTTGTGATCGTTGCGGAAGTAGTCGAATTATTGGAGATCGTTTTGGTTTTGTTGCCGCTCGTAAACTTGCTGTTTGTGGAGTACTGTATCTGGTAGCCGTTTACAGTTGTGTCTTTCGCCCATGTCGCCTTGAACTGTTTTGTCTTGGGGGAAGTTGCAGTTTTCAGCGTTGCTTTTTTTGGCTTGATGGTAAAGGTTTTCGTGATTGTCCCTGTGTAGTTGCCCTTACCTTTGATAGTCACTGTTGCCTTACCTGGCTTGGTATTGTTCTTATAGGTCACGGTGTAGTCCGTGCCTTTTTTCAGCGTTTTTGTGCCGTCCTTCAGGGTCACGGTCGGGGTTTTCGCTTTGCCGTTATAGGTATAGGAAGTTGCAGAAA
>CACYDD010000059.1 GCA_902773065.1 uncultured Ruminococcus sp.
ATCCTCGTAAAAATCCTCACGGGAAGAGGTAGGTTTCAGGGAATTGGTATTGATAATGCACCTGATAAAGAATGCCCATTCGGGAAGAATTCTTTCTCCGCTTTCTGTAAGAAGCATATTTTTCAGATAGATCCTGTGCATATTGCGTACATTTGCCGAAACAGGATAAGGCAGAACATAGGCGATACCGCTGAACAAACCGCTCGGCGATTTCAGTGTAAAGCAGTCAAGAAATTCCTCGCCGAGGAAAGTTTTACCCATGCTCATGCACAGTTCCTTGTTTTTGACCGCATCAAAATCAAATTTCAGGTTGAGCCTTGTGCGTTCTCCGCCGTTTACTGTATAAACGGGGTATTTCAGAAACAGCCCGTAATAGTAAACAAGGTTGGCAATGGTGTCACAGTTGTAATAATCATCCACAACATCGCTGTCTTTTTCTTTTTTATTGTTTTCGATGATAATTTCTGTTCCGATCTCTATTTCATCATTGATTTTTTCGATTGTATAAGTACCGTCTGCCATACCTTTCCATTCCAGTACGGTATCAGGAGATTTGTACGACCTTGTTCTCACGCAAATATAATCCGTTACCATAAAGCATGAAAGCAGACCGATACCAAACCTTCCGATATAATCACCGTTAGCACGGTTGTTTTCAATATCGTATTTGGAGGACTGTCCGATGACAGAAAGAAATTTATGGATCTCTTCCTCGTTCAGTCCTGTGCCGTTGTCACGGAAAATGATTTTCTTGCCGTCAGTTACCTCAATTTCGACCTTGCCGTCAGCTTCGCTGAAATTGCTGTCAGCGGAAGTTCTTGCACTGATTGCATCCGTGCAGTTTTGCAGAAGCTCACGAACGAATACATCAGGCGAACTGTAAAGGTGATTGGAAAGTATATCGATCATTCCACCCAGATTGACTTTAAATTTATAATCTTTATCCATTTTTATTTTACTCCTGTTATGTATAAATATCTGTATTACTCTTTATTAATCCAACAGTGAAAGAAATACCTGATTTAAGGTATCCCAGCTTTGATGGTGGTTGTCGGGTAAATTTTGAATGACTTCTTCAATTTTGGAGATGTTTTCCTCAATGTAAAGATTGATACTGTCAATACGCTGTCCTTCTCCCAGTTCAGAGGTCTGCATTTTGATCTTCATCAGGTTCTGTACCTTAGGTTTGATCTCATCTCCCAAATACTGTTCCGCCAATTCCAAAAACTGCATAGGCGGGGGTGTTTGCTTGTCCAGAATCCACTCACAGGCAAGCAGGGGGCGCAGAACATAGAAATACTTTTTCAGGCGGACAGTCTCGCCTTTCAGATATTCCCTGTAATTACTTTTTGCCATGCTTAAATAATGGTACATACCCGATTTCTGCACAAAGAATCCATTGATAATATCCGAAACAGTTTTCCACTGCTCTGTGGTCTGATAAATGATTGGTGACGAACTCCATTCAAATAAAGTCGGGTTTGATTTGTACAGTAACCGCAATGCTTTCTGAATATCCCATCCGTTAATATCCAGCGTATCATCCAACTGCCATTCTATGACATCCCTTGTCGGGTCAAGTCTTAAATAGAATTCCTTCGGTCGGATATAAAAAAAGCGTACATCATAATCACTGTCAGGAGAAGGAAATCCCCACGCACGACTGCCAGATTCAACACAGTGGAGAATACGGATATTTTCTTTCTTTTCAATTTCTGCTAATTTTTCTTGTATGGTAGTAAACATATGATTCACCTGTTTCATATTCTGTCAACAAATTCAGACGGTGTAACAACAGGGACTTTGCTTCCGCTGAAATCTTTAACATTTCTTGTTACAATAAAGTCAGCTTTAATGCGTGAAGCACAAATAATTTGTAATGCATCCTCATAATCTGAAACCTTCATGGCAGCCGCCTTTTTTAAGTCATCCGACTTTAAATCAGCAATTTTGAAAATCAGAAAAAGACGTTCAATAATCTGCTGTGTTTTTTCGGGGGTCAATTCCTTTCTGAGAATATATACAATATTAGGAACAGAAAGTGCAGAAATATAGCCGTCCGCTTTATTAATTTCACAATATTTCCAAACTTTTGATGAGGCTTCAAGAAAATTTTCTCTTGCACACAGAACATCGAGAATGACATTAGTGTCAATCAGTATTTTCATATCTCAAAGCCCTTTCTGCTTTATCATCGTAATCATTTTTCAAAACGCCGACAAGTGAGTCCGTAAGAAATGAAACACTCTGCTCTTTTGAAATCAGTCTTGCTACTTCAATACCATTTTTCAGAATGATAATTTCATTTCCTGTCTGAACGGACTGCAAATATTTACCGAAATTATTCTGAAAATCAGTTGCTGTTACGGTTAGCATAGTAACACCTCCAACAATAATATCGCTAATATTATTATACCGTGTTTTAGCTATTTCGTCAAATTGCTGCCCGGCGAGCCGCCGGTCTCGATTTCGCGCTCAAGTTTATTGCAAACCATCATTTATTGCCGCGCCATAAAGTCCCAGAATTATTTTACACCAACCTTTTCGCGGAGTGCCTCCGCTGTCAATTTCGCGCTTAAGTTTATTGACATAGATTTTTTTATTGCCGCGCTTCGAGTTGATATGCCAACTTAAATTATACACTTAGCCCTTGGCAGTAATTTATTTTTTCTTGTTCTTATTCTTTTTCATGATGAGGTTGACAGCCTGCGGATGATTCTGAATATGAACCTCTTTGCCGCCCTTTTTATGCTCTCCGTCTACAGCCCAGTCCAGCGGCTCATCACAGGTCATTCTGATATCCGAAGCATGAAAAAACTCAATGTTTTTGTGTTTGTAGGTTTTGTTCAGCATTGACATACAAATTGTAAAAGCGGTAAATAAATTTTTCGGACGTTTGATCAGCATGACTTCATATTTACCGTCAGCAAAATCCACCACATCGGTTTCAAATTTAAAAATCCCTGCAACAGAAGTGGAATTTGTAACTGAACCAAACGCATAATCACCTTCATAAGTTTTGCCGTCCGCTTCCACTTTGATATGGTGTGATTGAATTTTTGTCATATATTTCATTGCACCGAAAAAGTAGGCAAATCTTCCGAAGATATTCTTTGCCTTTTGTGAAGTGGCATAGGAAACTTCCGTAAAAGCACCGAAAGAAGCAATGTAGACAAAATAGCTGTCATCAAAGCTTCCGATATCAAGCGGTCTGGCTTTTTCGGTAATAATAACTTTGGCTGCCTTTTCGGGTTTTGTTGCCATACGCAGACTTCTTGCAAGATCGTTTGTCGTGCCTGCCGGAATATAGCCGATCGGCTTTTTGCTTTTAAGCTCCATCATGCCCGAAACTGTTTCGCTCAGTGTACCGTCACCGCCGCAGCAGGCAATAATATCAAAATCCTTTTCATGCTCTCTGACAAGAAAATCCGCATTGTATTCGGGCGAGGTAAAATACACTCCTGCCTCCATATTATTGCTCAGAAACATTTCTGCAATTCTTCTTGCAGAAAAGCTCGGGCGCAATTTTCCCGAACGCGGATTGACAATCATCAGCACCTTTGTTCTGTCCTGTTTTTTCCTTTTATCCTTTCTCACAAAGTCACCCCTTTTGACCGATCAACTCAGCGAATCAAAAAT
>CACYDD010000060.1 GCA_902773065.1 uncultured Ruminococcus sp.
ACGGTGTTGTGAGAGGACGGGGGTTAGCCACCCCCTCCTACTCGATATATGCAGAAAATATTTCTTATTTATATAGCGGATTTTTAATATGTATATCAGCTGAAATATATAAAGAAAAATGTGTATATTACTACTGAATATATATAGAAAATGTGCTATAATAACGATGTATTATCAATATAAAGTGAAAATTTATGACGTATCTAAAACGAAATTCAGATATATTTCTTGATAACTGGAAGTATGAGCCTGATAGTATGTCCCTTATCATAAAGGATATCCGTCAAATCGGCAAACGGAAATTATCAGTCAGTTTGTAAAGAAAAAATATAAATCCGTGATAGAAACAAATTTTTCGCTGAAAAGGCAGGACCAAGATATCTTCAATGATGGCTTTGAAGTGGATAATATCATAAAAAATATTGACCTGAATGACCTGTCATTTTAGGTCATTCAGGTCAATACACTTATCTGTTTTAATGAGATGCAGGATTGAGTGAGTTGTGCAGCGAGCCTGAAAAATTTCAATCAAGACAGACAGTTTGATGTGATATGTTCCGATTCTCTTATGGATATCAATTATGGAGAAATCGGGTTTCTTATTTTATTACATTTATGCTGAAAAGATTCTTAGGTGAAAAGTGCTGATGTATAGATGTTTCAAATATGTGGATGCGTTATATATATGCACATAATACATACACACATCTTATACACATGATACGGCAAAATAAAAGAATAATAAATATGCAGAAATTATTGATATATTTTGCCGTTTGTGTTATAATAATTTCCGGAGTTTCTATTGACGGAGGGGTTTAATGGACTATATCAACGTATCACAAGCGGCAAAAAAATGGGGTTTGTCTGAGCGGAGCATACGGAATTATTGTCAACAAGGGCGCATTGTCGGTGCAGTCCTGAACGGTCATTTGTGGCTTATTCCAGAAACTGCCGTGAAACCTGAACGGAAAAAAAGAAGCGGCAAAGCCCCGTCAGATCTTATTTCAAGGCTTAGACTTGAAAAGGAATCCGGAATGACCGGCGGCATTTACCACAAAATACAGATTGAGCTGACATATAATTCCAATCATATTGAGGGGAGCTGTCTGACAAAAGACCAGACACGATATATCTTTGAAACAAACACTATCGGAATTTCAGACGGTTCTGTCAATGTTGATGATGTTATCGAAACGGCTAATCATTTCCGTTGTATCGATCTTGTGATAGATCAGGCAAGGTATGTGCTGACAGAGGGCTTTATAAAACAGCTACATCTGACACTTAAAAACGGCACATCCGACAGCCGCAAGACGTGGTTTGCCGTAGGAGATTACAAGCGTCTTGAAAATGAGGTCGGCGGTATTCAAACAGCAAAGCCTGACGAAGTGCCTCAAAAAATGAAAGAGCTTCTGAAAGCATATAATCAGGCAAAGAAAAAAAGCTTTGACGAGCTTTTACAGTTCCATTATGATTTTGAACGGATACATCCCTTTCAGGACGGAAACGGACGTGTTGGCAGACTTATTCTTTTCAAGGAATGTCTGCGCAACGACATTGTACCGTTTATCATAGAAGATAATATAAAAGAATTTTATTATCGCGGTTTGCAGGAATGGAAAAATGAAAAGGGTTATCTGCGTGACACTTGTCTGACAGCACAGGACAGGTTCATAAAATATATGGAGTATTTCGGTATAAAACACATCAATTAAGCATGTTTTAAGATGTGTATACACACAACGCATACACATAGCATATACATATAAAACATACACATATGTTATGTATGTAAAAAAGGGAGAAATGAGAATGAAAGTAATAGCAGTCAATAACCAGAAGGGTGGTACGGGAAAGACTACAACGGCTGCAGCTCTGGGGTTTGCATTGTATCACAGAGGATTTAAGGTTCTTCTGACAGACCTTGACGCACAGGGAAACTTATCATACACGGTCAATGCGGATGGTTGCAGGTACGGTGTATTCGGAGCAATGGAACGGCCAGAGACAACACCGCAGGAAATACAGCCAGTCTGCTTTGATGAAAACGGCGGAAGGGTAGATGTTATTCCTAGCACCGAACGTCTTGCCGTTGCTGAAAAGATCTTTACGGAAATTGGCAAGGAATACAAACTCAAAGAAGCCTTGCAAAATATAAAACCGGAACAATATGATTATGTTATCATAGACACTCCGCCGGCTCTTAGTATTCTTTCGATAAATGCTTTGGCTGCTGCTGATACAGTTATCATTCCGGCTCAGGCTGATATTTATTCCCTGCAAGGTATCACACAGATCAGCAGTACAATTTCTACTGTTCGCAAATACTGCAACAGCAAGCTGACTATTGATGGTATTGTTTTGACACGCTATAACAGCCGAACTACCATCAGCAAGGATTTGGCGGCGGCTTTGACACAGACAGCGAAAAAGCTCAGTACAAAAGTATATGATACTCGTATCAGGGAATGTACCGCTATAAAAGAGGCTCAGGCACTGAGGAAGGATATATTTCTCTATGCGCCGAAAAGTAATGCGGTTGAGGATTACAGCCGCCTTACAGACGAAATAATTGGAGGATAATGACATGAAAAAGGATTTTACCAACGCCGCAGAAGAACTGATAACGGGTATACCGTCAGCCATCAGCGAACGTGAATCAAATGCTGAAAAAGAAGAAATAACCGTAAAGGGCGGTTATCTCCGCTATGTTGAACCGAGAAGTGAGCGCATGAATTTGCTTTTATCAAAGAGCCTTGTAAAGAAGATTGAAACGGAATCAAAAAAACGCAGACTGTCAAAGAACGGTCTTATTAATGAAATATTGGAAAAGCATTTTGCGGATAAATGATTTTATAAGCAAAGTGAAATGTTTGATAATTGAAAAATCGGATTTGAAAAATACCATGACAAGAGAAAGACATACTTTCGAGGAATAAAACGGAAAACTTGATGATTGTATAGACAACGTGTAGAAGAAAACTTCATCACGAAAAAGCACCTCAGGTGACAAGCCTTCTTGCTAAAATCTTACGTAAAACAAGCTTACAGAGAAAATTTCAGTATGTGTATACGCACAACACATACACATAACATATACACACAATACACACTCATAACATATACATATAAAAACAGCAGCCTTATGTCATTAATAGACAAATGGCTGCTGTTGCTTATTTTGTGCTGTATTGTTTTGCAAGCTTATAAAAAAAGCAAAGACTTTTCAAAATGTATAATCAAGTATATCTATCATAGCAGTTGAAACTCATAGTATAAAAACCGATTACCACATATGAAACAGCAAGCGTTCAATAAAATAATAGGATAACATTTTTACTAGAGTTTAAGTTTAATATATCTATTATCCGCTTATAACATAAATGATACCGTTCGTGCTATAACTGTTGTTTTTATTAACAATTTATATTATACTTGTCACAATATTTATATGTGATATAACAGAAGGGTAAAAAATGAAACCGGTAAAAATGATCATATGCAAGGAATGTCAGAATTATATCTGTATTTGTTGTAAAACCAAATCAGGATGGAAACACCAGAAATGGTGTAGTTTGTCAGAAAAAGAAATGCTGACTTGTGATGATTGCTATTATTGCGATACAAAAACAATGGAATGTAAAAGACCGATACAAAAAGCAGAGAGGAAATTAATTAAATGATTAAAGATGTTACGATCCGTTTTGAAAAAAGTAATGATCCGGATTCAATAGATGTTCTTTTCAGCGCATCTGAAATGACAGATCAGGTGGAAAAATTGATGGACTGTGTATCGGATCATAGCAAAAGAAAGATCATTGTTACAGATATCAATAATCAGAATTGTGTAATTGAAGAGGATGCAATAATATCAGCGTCTTCAGATGGAAGGAAAGTCCGTATTGTTACAAATGACGGACTTTTCTCACTCAGACAGACCCTTCAGGGGTTTGAAAAAATTATCAGCAAAAAAACATTCATGAGGATATCGCGTTATGAAATAGTAAATTCTTCAAAGATACAAAAGTTTGATTTTACTATTCGCGGTACTCTTCGCATTGAATTTGAAGGTGGAATGGAGACATGGGCTTCACGCAGATATATTCCTTCTATCAAAAAACATCTTTCAGGGAAGGAGGATGAAAAATTATGAAACAGCTTTTGCTCAGAAGTATCCGCGGTTTTGTGTTGGGAATGGCACTCGGTAATCTTATCGCTGTTTTGATGAGCACATTTACCGGAGATGGAAGTATAGTTGCGCATGAACTTGTGGAACGTATGGGCAGCGAAACGGCAGCACTGTTTATACAGACAATTCTGTCCGGCGTTTACGGAGCAATAGCAATGGGCGGCACAAGTTTATACGAGATCGAAAACAAGTGGTTCGGGCTTACAGCGTCGGCTGTATCACATTATCTGCTGACCATGCTGTCATATATCCCTATTGCTCTGTTTCTTAGCTGGCTTGTTACATGGGAAGACATTTTGTTTATGGCTGTTCTTATGACGATAGCTTATCTTATTGTTTTTCTTATCATGTATATCAGGTATAAAGCAGAGGTCAGAGAGCTGAACAGGATAAGCAGTCAGCTTGCGGTGCTTAAGTCCGGCGATACACAAGGCAGGTGAATAGTTTTGTTCTGATACAAAAAATCGGACATTTCGGTCGTGTTGATAACATGAGCGAATCTTACAAAACAGGAGGTACACTATGAAAAAGAAACTACTGAAACGAATTATTGCAGTTTCTCTTGCCGTTACCATGACGGCATCCATGACTGCTGTTACGCAGTCGGTCGGGACAATGTCATTGACGGCTTCGGCAGCGACATCTTGGGATGTTATAGACAGCGGTCAATGCGGTGAAACTGCCACCTACACTCTTAACGGTATAGGAGAGCTTACCATTTCCGGCAGCGGCGCAGTATATGAAAGCGCATTTGCATCAGGCTCCTATGCTTATGCTGACAGCGTTATAAGCGTCGTTTTTGCAGAAGGAAGCACCATAACAGATCTTTGCGCAAATTCCTTCAGCGGACTTACAAATCTTCAGACAGTGACAATAGCAGATACAGTCGTGTCGATCGCCGGCGGTTCGTTCAGTAACTGCGGCGCGCTGACATCAGTCAGTGTTGCTTCGACCTTTGTAAAACTGCATCCTGATGCTTTCAGCGGCAGCACCGCCATTCAGACTCTTGCTTTTACGGCACTTGACGGCACAACTATACAGGGTGAGCTGTACGGTCTGGCAGAAACGGCACAGGTAATAATGCAGCCCTTCTCGAAGATCTATAAACCGGCAGGTAAAAGCTTCACAGGTTCTTCAGC
>CACYDD010000061.1 GCA_902773065.1 uncultured Ruminococcus sp.
CCTGCCACATTATCGCTTCCTGCATGATGGGAGATATCGTAGGATTCAATAAACCGCGGCGGCTTTTCAAGCCCTAAAAGCTTTGCCAGCTCGTCAAGTGCCGTCAGCTCATGACCAAAATGACCGTGACTTTGCGCCAGCCGCTCAGCAGCATTTTCACGGCTCATTTCAATGATCCGCATATTATCTCCCTTTTGCGGATGAACCAGCTTTACACTCCTGCCGCTTTTTTCGCTGAGCCATGACGCAAGCAGTTCCTCATCCTCTGCCTGTCCGTCCAGTGAAATAACAGGCGGAATATTCTCCCTCATGGTATAATACTGCTGGATAAATTCGCTCCTCATAGCAGGAAGGTCAGGATTCTCTCCTGCATCCCTGATCATAAAATCTTCCTTATCATAAAGCCGTCCGTTTTTAAAGCGGATCACCGCAAAGCAAGCTTCATTTCTTTCGGTCATTACAGCAATCGCATCCTGTTCCTTCACATTTGCTGCGACTACATTCTGCTTTTCCGTAATTTTCTTTACCGCACTGATTCTGTCACGCAGACGTGCCGCAAGCTCAAATTCCAGATTTTCCGCTGCTTCATTCATTTTTTCCGTCATCAGCTTCACCGACTCGGAATCTCCTGACTTCAGAAAGCTGACCGCCGCATCCACACTTTCATTATAATCCTTATGCGAAATTTTCCCTGCACACGGTGCGCTGCACTGCTTGATATAATAATTCAGACACGGCCGTCCTTTGCCGATATCTCTCGGAAAGACCTTTCCGCAGGTGGGAAGCCTGAATATTTTCAAGGCCTCGTCCACTGCATTTTTGGCATACCACGCACTCATATACGGACCAAGATAATCCGCACCATCCTCTGCTTGCTGCATAACAAAGCTGATTTTTCTCCACGTATCCTTTGAGATACGGATATAGCTGTAACCCTTGTCATCCTTAAGAAGGATGTTATACTTCGGCTTATGCTGCTTGATCAGGCTGCATTCCAGCACCAGAGCCTCAAATTCACTGCTGCATATGATATAATCGAAATGATCGACATTCTCCACCATTCTCCGCACCTTTTCGGGATGGTTCTTATCCGAGCCGAAATACTGGCTGACACGGTTTTTGAGTGCCTTTGCCTTTCCGATATAGATGATCTGATCATCCTTGTTTTTCATAATATAAACGCCGGGTTTCAGCGGAAGGCGCATTGCCTTGTCCCTTAACTCATAAATATTCATTTTCTCACCGCCCTATTCGCTATGAAAAAGAAAAGGGGTGTATTATCTGCATAATACACCCTTGGAAAATTAAGTACCGTTATTACTCTGCAAAACCGGACTGTACCAGCTTTACGAGGCTCTCTACAGCTGATTCCTCATCTTCGCCGTCAGCAATTACCTTAATGGTAGTACCGCCTACGACACCGAGTGAAAGAACACCAAGAAGGCTCTTTGCGTTAACTCTTCTTTCTTCCTTTTCAACCCAGATGGATGACTTGAATTCATTTGCCTTCTGAATAAAGAAAGTTGCCGGACGGGCATGAAGACCAACCTGATTCTGAACCAATACATCTTTAACGTACATAATAAAATCCTCCTCAAAAAAGAATACCCCAAGACATATAAACTTCAACGATAAAATCTATGTAATCATTTTACCGTTCAGCTACATTAATTATAACACAATTTTGACTTTTAGCAACCGTTTGAAGTCAAGTTTTTATGTTTATACGATATCAAAAGGGTAAACAGCGCATTTCTTTGTGCAAACTGCCAATAAAGTTAAATGTTTTTGTAATTTTATCACCATTTTAAATTGCCAAAGCACGCCAAATGTATATAAATGCATAAAAAATGAATGATTATGCACTGCAAAAATGTTTCTGTAAGAATATTTTTAATATTTTGCATAAATTTCATCATTTTAATGTAATGTCGCTTATTATTCCTGTTGAAATTCAGTTATTTTAACTATAGACTTTTTTTGATTATATCATTCTGTTTTTTAACAAATTGTTAATGATATGCAAATATTCATCTATCCTGTCAAACAAAAGGTATATTTGCACAGTTTTGTCAGATATGGTATGAAATGACGCAGCAAATTTCTTGCTATAACAAGACATTTATATCGCTCAGAGAATTTTAAATTTGATTAATTCATTCTATTTTTGTACTATAATAACCTTATTGATAAATCACTCCACACTCCACTCTCCACACTCCACACTCTTTTCAAGAAGGTCGGGGCGTTTTTTAGCGGTTTCTTCAAGGGATTTTTCATATCTCCATTTTTCGATGTTGGCATGATGACCGCTCAGAAGCACTTCGGGAACTTCAATTCCTCTCCAGACGGCAGGTTTGGTGTACTGCGGATATTCAAGCAGACCGTTGAAATGACTTTCATCACTGAAACAAAGGTCGTCGGAAAGCACTCCGGGAACAAGCCTGCTGACAGAATCGGCCAGCACAAGCGCAGGAAGCTCACCGCCTGTCAGCACGTAATCGCCAATAGAGATTTCCTCGTCCACAAACTCGTCGATCAGCCGCTGGTCAACACCCTCATAATGACCGCAAAGTATGGTAATATTGTCAAGCTTTGAAAGCTCACGCAGCCTGTTCTGTGTCAGCGTCTTCCCTTTTGGTGACATATAGATAAAATGGGGTCTGTCACCTGTCTGCTTATAAATATCCTCAAAGCAAAGAGCGATCGGTTCTGCCTTCATCAGCATCCCCATACCGCCGCCATAGGTCGTATCATCGACTCTTTTGTGCTTGTCAAAGGCAAAATCACGCAGCTGATGACAACGCACATCTATGACGCCTTTGTTTCTCGCCCTGCCTATAATACTTTCGCTCATTACTGCTTCACACATTTCCGGAAAAAGCGTTATAATGTCAATCCTCATTTTCAAAAATCCCACCCAAAATTTTTGTATTGATCTTCACAATGCCTCCGTCAATATCCACCTCTGATACCACATCGGGGATCTTCGGCACAAGATAATTCCGTCCATCCTTTGTCACCTGATAAACATCATTCGCACCTGTCTGCAAAACATCCGTTACTTCTCCGTATTCTCTGCCGTCATCAGCGTCAACCGCTTTCAATCCAATAATATCCTGCACAAAATAAACACCCTCAGGAAGACGTACATCCTCTCTGTCAATATACACAATTTTACCTTTTAATTTTTCTGCCTGTTCGATCGTGCCAAGTCCCTTGAACAGTACGATCACAATGTTTTTATGTACCCTTGCAGCCTGCACCTTCATCTCTGTGCCATCCTTATCAAACAACCGCTTAAACCTTGCAAGGAATTCCGGTCCGTCACACCACGGGTCAATCCGCACTTCACCTTTCAAACCATGCGTACCCACAATTTTTCCTGCTTCCAGAAACTGCTTTTTCATGTTCTGCCTCCTTCTGCTTTTACATACTTATCTAAAACTTCCTCTAATTTTTTAAACTTACAGCAATGTTTTGTAAGGTTTCTATTTTTATCGGGAGTTTCCGTTACCAATTTATACACCTTATTTGCTCTGTTTTGTATAACCGCATAATTTTCACGACACCATTTCAACTCATTTATCATTAGATTTTTTCTTTTTTTCACTTCAAAAGAATCTCGCTGATTTATTCTTAAATCAACCTGCTTCATTACAATTGCATCTACAGGTATCATATTATTGATATTCAATACAGCTATCATTTTTGACACACCGCTCTGATTATGTACCCTGTTATCAAATACCTTTATGAAATCAATTTTACTTTTGCTTTGAAATTTTTTCTTATTTGGAGAAGTCAAAGGTATGCAATATTTTCTTTGATTAAATAATACAATAAATACCAACAAACGGTCTGTTTTCTTTACCTATTTGTGGAGATACAGATGGTACATTATCATCAACATTATGCAAGCTTCTTACATACTTTTTATCAATATAATATAATTTTATATCCTTGTTCATATTAATCCTCAAATCATTATATTAAAAATGGGCTGTGCAAAAACACAGCCCGATTCCTTATTTGCTCGGTAGGGTTCCCGTCTTTTAAAGCTCCCTATTATTTTATATGGCAGGGCTCCCATCTTCTATCGCTTCCAATTATTTTATATGGTAGGATTCCCATCTTTTAAAGCTCCCAATTTTGCACGGCAAGGAAAACCGCTGACAGAAAGGCTGATAAAATCAGAATCCTTACTTGCTGATTATATTATATGCAAAATAACATTAAAAGTCAAGTATTATTATTGCCGCACTCTAAAGTCCCGGAAAAATTTTATACCATCACACCCACTATTAAAAAGGGAGAACCGCTCCGGCTCTCCCTGCTTACCGCATAGGTATATGATCACTCAATCTCAACCTGAATTTTTTCGTCATTTCTTGCAGCGGCAGCTCTCATAACTGTACGGATCGCCTTGGCAATTCGTCCCTGTCTGCCAATTACTCTGCCCATGTCCTCTTCAGCAACATGGAGATGATAAACGATAATTCCTTCCTCGTTCTTTTCATCGGCTGTCACGGTGATTTCTTCAGGCTTGTCAACAAGACCTGTCACGATCACAATAAGTAATTCTTTCATATTTTCCTCCACAGATATTCCTGATTACTCAATAATACCATTCTTCTTCAGAAGTGCCTTTACCGTATCTGTCGGCTGTGCGCCATTAGCGATCCACTTCTTTGTTTTTTCAGCGTCTACCTTGAACTCTGACGGCTCAACGAGCGGATTGTATGTGCCGATTTCCTCGATAAATCTGCCGTCACGGGGATATCTTGAATCAGCTACCACTACACGGTAGAACGGTGTTTTCTTTGCGCCCATACGACGCAGTCTGATCTTTACTGCCATTTTTCTTAACCTCCAGAATTTACATACGGCAACAGCCGTTTTTTGTTTTTATATTTTCACCAACAATTTTCGTTGGGAAAAGACTTTAAAAATTTGAAAACAGAAAATGATTTTCCATTCCGGTTATCTTCTTCTGCCCGGCATACCCGGCATTCCGCCGAACGGCATACCGCCCAGTCCCGGAAGACGTTTGCGCTTTCCGTCCTTGCCTTTGGCGTTCATGGATTTCATGAACTTACGCATCTGCTCATACTGCTTCATCAAGCGGTTGACATCTTCGACTTTCATACCACTTCCGGCAGCAATTCTGCGCTTTCTTGACGGGTTGATCACAGAAGGATTTTCTCTTTCCTCTTTCGTCATCGAGGAGATGATCGCACCGATCCTGTCAAGCTGTCTGTCATCAAAATCCATTTCCTTGATCTGGTCGTTAATTCCGGGGATCTTGGAAAGAATATTCTTGACACTGCCCATTTTCTTGATCTGTTCAAGCTGTTCATAAAGGTCATTCATGTCGAATTTGTTCTGCTGGAACTTTTTCGCCATTTCCTGTGCCTTCTGCTGATCCAGACGGCTTTCAGCATCCTCGATAAG
>CACYDD010000062.1 GCA_902773065.1 uncultured Ruminococcus sp.
ATTTACCACTTTTTACTTATAATTTCAATACATCATTAAAAATTTTCGGCATATTTATTATTCTTAATTCAACTTGCTGTAATTTCCGAAAATTTTTTTGTAATTTTGCACAACTAATTTTCAGCTGTCGTCTTATTCCTCGTACCCTGTATCAGTGTAATCGGGTTCATAACCATAATCATCACCGCCGGTATCTTCCGGTTCGTAATAATAATCATCATCCTGTGTAGTGTCATCGCCGTAATCTTCAGGAATATAATCATCACCACCGTCATATTCAGGCTCGTAATCATCATTCTGATATGTATCGTCCTGAGGCTCTGCCCAGTCCGTATTGCCGCCGTCATCTGTATATTCCGGTTCTGCGGATTCCGCTGTTTCAGGTTCAGATGACGGTTCGGAGCTTTCTTCCCCGGGTTTGCTGCTTTCCTCTGTTTTTTTCTCAGATGATTCTTCTGTTTTCTTGCTTTCCTCTTTTGAAGCTTCACTTGTTTCTGTACCTGTTTTCAGGTAAGATTTACCGCCGTCAGGAGAAGCAAGAGAAACATCAAGCATACCGCCGTCTGACTGATTCTTTACATTGTTGTCCAGAATATGCTTTGCAGTTTTCAGCTTATATTCAATGCTCTCAAAATTACCGATCATAATTTTAAACCCATTCTCTTTCACAAGTGTGATATGAGAAGTATCACTGATATCAACCGTGATCACATCATCCATTTCAAGATCGATCAGACCATTCAGTATTCTGTCCAGATATTTTTTGAGGTTGGAATCCTTGTATTGGATCGTTGAGGCAAGCTTGATATTTTGCAGCTTTGCCCCGAGAACGGCAGGAACATTATATTTTTTCTTGTCATTGATTTCAATGATTTTTCCGCTTTTACTCAGAACAATAAATTTTCCGTCGCTTTCAACGATTGAAGCGGGCTTTGCTTCCGTCACGGTAATGTTGATCTTATTGAAAAGCTTTTTTTCGATTTGTACTTCTTCAATATAGGCAAAATCTTTTTTGATCCTCTCTGCTCCGAGAGAAGTATTGCATAAAAGGAGGTTATCGCCTATATTAATCATAGACGAAGCGATGATATCATCCTTGTCATATCTTGATTTCCCCTCGACGGTAATTTCTTCAATTTTAAAGAATACTGTCATAGACAAAACAATGCAGACAGCCACAAGCACTATGATCGTACCGACTGCAAGCAATATTCTTTTTATTTTCCTCATATGAGGGCTGGCAGGCTGTTTCGGTGGTGCTAAAGGTCTGACTTCCCGGATATCTTCATCACGTCGGTGGGGTCTTTCGAGTATTTTTTCGGCAGCCGCATCCGCTTCGGACTGCTTCATGGTACGTTTTTTCGGCTCACGTTTCAGCTTGAGCTTACTGCTTGTATTTTCCTCCGGCGGAACAGGTTTTCTTCGTCTGTTCTGCGGCGGAGGCTGTCGCTTCTGCGGAGACCTCTGTTGTTTTTGCGGATCAGTTTTCTTTTTTGGCGGCTGACCTCGCCGCTCCTTTGTATCAGGTGACGGTGTAGGTCTGCCGACCGGTTTCTTTCCTTTTGGCGGAGTTTTTTGTGTACGGCTTTTTCCGGCATTTTTCTCTGCACTTGTGCCTGTATTTTTCCTGTCTGTTGTTTTTCTTTTCTGCTGAGTAACATTCTTACGTTTCTCACCATCAGAAGGCGTTTTATTCATCCTATCACCCCTACGCCGGCGAGCCGCCGGTTCCAATTCGCGTATCCGCTCCCTACGGTCGCTCCTTTTTCATAAATTCCACTTCATCGCCGCATTTCAAAATATATCATTTACAGTATATCACTTACTATTCTGCTTTGATAGCACTTCTATAATTACGGAATAAATCCTTTTTGCCGCATCATCCACAGCCATTTTCTTGGCATTGGCAGAATACTCCCGAAGCCGTTCGGGGTCGGAGGCAAGCTTGTCGATTTCCTCTGTCAGCTTTTCGGGCGTAAGATCTTTTTCCTCGATCATAACTGCCGCATTCTGTTCAACAAGCGACATTGCATTGTGGAACTGATGATTTTCGGCAACATTCGGAGACGGGATCAATATGGAGGGTTTGCCCTTGACCTCAATTTCACTGATGGTAATTGCGCCTGACCTTGCAATAACAACATCCGCTGCCGCAAGACAAGTCGGCATATTATTGATATACTCTCTGATATCCAGATTTTTTGCCGCTTCCAGATCAGCACCCTTTTCTTTCAGCAAGTCGGGAAACCATTTTCCGTATTGTCCGTAAGCGTGGATATGCTGATATTTGCCGTCTTTGGCACTTCTTGCAATAATATCCGCAAGTGACTCATTGACAATTCTTGCACCAAGGCTGCCGCCGAAAGAAAGAATGACAGGTCTATCGTCAAGACCGAGTTCTTTTCTGCTTGCTGCTTTGTCGGCGGTCAGAATTGCCCCTCTTACCGGATTACCCGTATCGGTAAATTTGCAACTGCCCTTGAAATGCTTTCGTGCCGCCGGCATGGCAAGCATGACTCTGTCGGCGTGTTTGGCAAGCATTTTATTGGTAACGCCCGGAAAGGCATTCTGCTCATGAATAATGGTAGGGATACCCATTTTTGCCGCCGCCCTGAGTACAGGACCGCTGACATAGCCGCCTGTTCCGACACAGATATCGGGTTTGAATTCACTAATGATCTTTTTGGAATCCTTCCCTGCCGTAATGGCCTTTTTAACAGTTACAATATTGTCTTTCAGCCCTTTCGGCGATATTTTCCTGCTGAAGCCCTGAACGGAGATCCCCTTGAATTCAAAACCTGCCTGCGGCACAAGACGTTGTTCCATGCCGCCCGTCTTTCCAACGTACAATATTTCCGCATCAGGCTGACGTTCCCTGACATAACCTGCAATAGCAAGGGCAGGATTGATATGACCTGCTGTGCCGCCGCCGGCAAATAATATTCTCATAAACAACTCCCCTATACTTTTTCAAGATTCGATGTTCTGGAAATCGACAGGACAATTCCCATCTGTGCCATCAGCATGATCAGCGACGAACCGCCGTAGCTGAAAAACGGCAGACTGATACCGGTATTCGGAAGCCAGTCCGTAATAACCAGAATGTTCAGAATTGCCTGTATTCCGATCTGTGCAGAAAGTCCTGTGCCGAGCATAGAACCGAACGGATCTTTTGCTCTCATGGAAATGGTAATGCCTCTCCACACGAGGAGAATAAACAGACAAAGGATCAGCACCGCACCCACAAGACCAAGTTCTTCACATACGATCGCAAAAACAAAGTCATTCTGTGCTTCGGGAATATACATGAATTTCTGTCTGGACTGACCAAGTCCCAGTCCCCATACGCCGCCCGAACCGATCGCATAGAGCGAATTTCTTGTCTGATAGGTCAGCTGCCACATATCTTCATTGGTATAGATCAGAGCCTGACCCCAGCCGTCCAATCGCTGCATAGCATAACCAAGCTTATCCGTTACAAGCAGGATAATAATTGCCGCTGCGATCAGCGCACCTGCAATTACAAAATATCTTTTTCTGACACCGCCGATAAACATCATGACCGCCGCCAGAATCGTCAGAATAACAATACCGGAATAATGCGGTTCCAGCACCAGAAGTCCGATATATACACCAAGCATGAGAATACAGGGAAGAACACCTGTTTTAAAGGTGTGCATTTCCCTGAAATGCTTGGAGGACCAGTCTGCCAGTGCCAGTATCAGGGCAAATTTTGCCACTTCCGATGCCTGAATACTGAAATCACCCAGACGAATCCATCTTTTCGGGTCACCCGGCATCGCCAGCACGACCCCCAACAATACCAGACCAAGCAGATAAATAAAAGGTGCGAGTAAATGGAAATGATGATAATCAAAATAAGAAATGCCGATCATCGCCACAAATCCGACGATCGCAAAAATACTCTGCTTATAAAGGTAGTTCTGGCTGTCGTCATCATACCGGAGAGCAGACGGATAACTTGCCGAGTACATCATGATAATACCAATAATCACCAGTATAACAACAAGAAACAGAAATGTCATGTCCATACCGAGACGTATTGAAAAAAGCTTCAGTCTGCTTTTTACATTTTTCAGACCTTTTCCTCCCGACACCAGCTTCGGCTCAGTGCTTTTGTTCCGTGCAGGCTGTGGTCTATGTGCCGGTAGCTTTCTTGCCGGTGATGAACTGTTTTGCAAACCGGGACACTTCCTTTCATAAAATTAGTGCGTTTTGATAAATTTATTTTTTATATATTTATTGTTGATTTTTTCACATCAAAATAATTCAGCAAACCCGAGGAACGAATCATTCCTAATTCCTAATTCTTCACATTCCTTGGTAGTTGTAGATGAGGAGGAAAGCACCTGCACCGCAGATTGCTTCGACAATGCTGAACACAACAACAATTTTCACTTCTGACCAGCCGCACATTTCAAAATGATGATGAATCGGACTCATTTTGAAAAGACGCTTTCCTTTTGTTGCCTTGAAATAGGTTACCTGAAGAATGACAGAGAACATCTCTGCAATATAGACAAGTCCGATCAGTACAAGAAGGATCTCCATATCCATGCCGAAAAGCAGGGCACAGATATAGCCGCCGAGATACAGCGAACCTGTATCCCCCATAAATACCTTTGCCGGATGAAAATTCCAGAGAAGGAAACCAAGACAGCTTCCTGCCAGTGCTGCTGCCGAAACAGACAGCCCGATCCTGCCGATATATCCAGCGATCAGTATCACAAAGATCGCTGCAAAAAATGTTACCGAGCCGTCAAGACCGTCGATACCATCAGTAAGGTTGACCGCATTGACAAGACCCACGATCAGGATCGCTGCGATCGGATAATAAAGAATTCCGATATCAAGCATCCCGTAAAAAGGAATATATGTCTGTGTATTTTCTCCGAAAAGATACATTGTCAGCAGATATGCCGCTGCCACCAGAAACTGTAAAGCAAGCTTTTGTTTCGGTGTCAGACCAAGATTTCTTTTCTTTGCTACTTTCACATAATCATCCAGAAAACCGATCGCGCCAAAGGCAGCCGCCATAAACAGACCGCCGTAAATTTTTGCACTCTGTAGTGTTGTTTCGGGCGGAATACCGTCCTTTGTTCCTATCACATGAAATAATATGACACATATAACGGTTGCGATAATACTTCCGGCAATGAACATAAATCCGCCCATGGTAGGCGTTCCCTGCTTGCCTTTGTGCCATTTCGGTCCTTCCTCGAGAATCGTCTGACCGAAATGCATTTTCCGAAGAAACGGCACAAGCCAGAATCCGAGAATTCCCGATACGGCAAACGATAGTGCCGCAGCTATGATCGTCCATATTCCCGACATTTAAAATTCCCCTTTCTCCGCCACAGGACTGACATCTTTAATCTCTTTCGCAGTCAAAAAAACCGAGTATTGACGCAAGCGGCAGTCCTGCCGCAAGAAGCACGCCTGTACAGGCAAGCACTTCCTCCACGGAATATTTTCCGTCAATAATATTAACTCTGCTCAGAATACCGTTTCCGATGATATCAAACGATGTTGTTCCGTCACTTTCGCTGAGGTTGCGGCAAGCCACATCCGCACCATAATTGTCTGCCGAATAGGTGAGGATATCCTCGGATTCCTCTCCGAATAGTTTCATGGCATTTTCATATGTTGTCACCTTCTCCCGGAAGTCGCTCATACGACCTGAAGGAACATTACTGCTTTCGTCAAAAAGCAGGGTATCTGCTATGACATTGTCAGGGCAATCGGTATCACATTCCGGATTTTCTATTATAAAATCCGTATTCTCCGAGAAATCATCAATACAGGTATTGTAGGAACAGAAATTCAGAATATCGGATATAATCTCTGTGAGTCTTTTGCTGTTTTTTCCTGCAATCAGAATCAGTCTCGGATTCTGCACTGTTTTTATTCTGTCTGTCATTTATGAGCACCTCCGTTATCGGCTTTTTGATTTATCACTACTCTATGCTGTTGTCCTGATTAAATATTACCGTTACGACGGTATACGGTTCAACCTCTGTTCCGGGGTCAATATCCTGTGATTTCGCATACGATCCGCCGTTTCCGGCAGGCGAACCCATAATGCAAAGGTTGAGATCATTTGTTGCCGCAAGATAATTCACATCGCTCAGGCTGCATCCCTTGAAATCGGGAACCGTCACACGCTGCTTTTTGCTTTCCTTGTCGGTATAAAGTACCACTGTACCGTCTCTTGGAACATTGGAATATGCAGCCGGGTTCTGTCCGATGACATTTTTTCCGCTGCCGACGATCTCCGCTTTCAGACCGGCTTCTTCAATCTTGCTCTTAGCCTGGTCGATCGTCATTCCGTTATAATCATCGATAGATGTTTCAAGCTGTGTCAGCTCATCGTCTGTATAGACTTTCTCGATACCGAGATACGGCAGCACCTCATTCATAATGTTTCTGAAACACGGACCTGCCACTGCTGAACCATAATAGTTGATATCAGGGTCAGGCGTATCGAAATAGCAAAGCAGTGCTACTTCCGGATCGTCACACGGAGCGATGCCGCAGAACGATGCAATATAGTCATCTGTAAGATTACCGTATTCGTCCACCTTTTTCTGAGATGTACCTGTTTTTCCGCCGATACGGTAGCCTGCTACATAACCGTTTGTTGCACCGCCCGATTTTGCATTTCTTTCCAGCATATCACAAATCTGCTGTGCTACATCCTCACTGATGACCTGACGCTTTACCTTCGGTTCATTATTCTTAACAACATTGCCGTCCGAGTCAACCACCTGAGATACAACATACGGCTGCATCAGCTTGCCTTTATTGGCGATCGCAGCACACGCCGTTACCATCTGTATGGGTGTTATTTTGAAGTTCTGTCCGAACGAACCAACCGCCAGATCCATCAGACCCATTCCGGCGGGTTCATCTGCTTTACTGAAGAACACGTCATCACTTTCTCCGGGAAGATCGATACCCGTTTTTTCCGAGAAACCAAATGCTACATAATATTCATAGAATTTCTTACGTCCGAGCATAAAGCCCATCTGCATAAATGCCGGGTTGCACGAATTACAAAGTGCGTCTTCTATTGTCTGAATACCGTGACCGGAAGAATCCCAGCAGGTGATCGCATCTGCTCCCTCATACGGCACATATGAACCGGTGCAGGTAAATCTTGTTTCATCCTCAATCAGTCCCTCACTGAGCACTGCCGAAGCCGTTACCATTTTAAATACTGAACCCGGAACATAGGTATCACTGATACCCTTGTTTCTCCACTGTGCATTCAGTGCCTTGTTTTCCGCCTCTGCCTTTTTATCCTCGGGCAAGGCATCAATTTCCTTCTGTACCTTTTTACTTGCGATCGTAAACGGATCATTCGGATTGAAGGAATCCTCACAGGCAAAGCCGAGAATTGCTCCCGTCTTGACATTGATCATAATGGCACAGCCTCTATTGGCAACATTGAATTCATCAATCGTTTCCTTAACATATTTTTCCATAACACTCTGAATATTTTCATCTATGGTCAGAACAATATTCGAGCCATCGGAAGCTTCTACTTTTTGTTCATACTGATAAGGCAGCGGATTGTTGTGTGCATCCTGTGCAATGACAATTCTTCCTGTACTGCCGTTCAGTTCTTCATCATATTCGTACTCAATTCCGGCAAGTCCCTGTCCGTCCGAACCCACAAACCCAAGGATCGAGCCTGCAAAATTATCATGCGTATAATATCTTTTATAGTCCTCAATAGTGTTGATCACACCGCTGATTTTATTTTCCTTATAGATCTTATCCTCGAATTCAAGTATTTTGTTTCTGACATTGGTTTCGACCTTATTTTTCAGAACCACATAATAGGAATTTTCATATGTTTTTTTCAGAATTTCATCCTTGTCGAGATCAAGGATCTTGGCAAGTCCCTTTGCCACGATTTCACGGCTTTGTTCATCGCCGTCCTTGAAATTCGCCGGTGCAAGCACCACATTCCACACGGTAATACTCTGTGCAAGAATATTTCCGCTGCTGTCGTAGATATTTCCGCGCTTTGCAGAAACAGTGGTATCGTGCAGCTGTTGTTCCACAGCCTTTTGCTGTAATTCCTCTGCCTGATATACCTGCAGATAAAAAAGTCTGGCAAATACCGTACCGAAGCCCAGTACCAATATAATGATCATGATCATGGTTGATCTGTGCCACAAAGTAGCGGCTGCACCTTTTTTTGCCATTGACGCTTTCCTTCCTTTCTGCCTGATAAATAATATAGTATATTACAGTCCCTTAAAAATAATGCAAAACTGCATTGAAAGAGCGTTTTGACACCGCTCTTTCACTGCAGCCTCCACAGCACAGTACATACCGCACCGTATGTTTGCATAAAAAGAAAGTTATTTATCGCAGCATTTGCTGCACTTGAAATCATGATTCATTCGATCCGGCACCGAATGCCTTCAGAACAGTAGTGAAAATGCTGTCACTGCTTTCATCACTTACAATTTCTCCCTTATCGCCGTCCGACAAAGAAATAAATCTTTTCTGGGCATTTTTTACCGGTACCATATCAAGCTTTGTTTCCGCATAATTCTTCACAAAGCTGTCAGTAAGCTTGCTTTCTATCGTAAGTTCATATTGCGCCTGACGATTCCGGAGTTCTGTCAGTTCCGCATTCTTTTCTGTAATATTTTCGTTGACCTCGTTAAGCTGTGCATTAAAATGCACAAGCAGAATCGCAACAGACGCCATAAGTATCGTGAGCAAACTCACGGTAACAATGGTAATGGGATTTCTTTTCCGGCGTTGTGCCTTAGCGGAAGAACCCTGGCTGATACTGATGATCTTGCCGCTTTTTTTCTTTTTCCTGGATTTTTTTCCTGCACTCGACATCTGCATTTCCGCATTTTCTTCAAAAAGCGAAAGATCATATGCCTCGGTTCTTTTTTCACCTGCCATTAAAAATTTCTTCCCTTCCTATTATTAAATCAGTAGATCGCTTCATTGATCCTTTCGCAGCACCGAAGCTTCGCACTTCTGCTGCGCAGATTTTCCTCAAGTTCTGCCTTGTCCGCCCCGATCGGCTTTCTGCTGACAAGCTTTGCGGACGGTTTCCTGCCGCACACACAAACCGGGAAATCCTTCGGACAAATACAACCTTCGCACCACTTTGCCATTCTTTGCTTGACCATTCTGTCTTCAAGGGAATGGAATGTAATTACTGCCAGCCTCCCTCCGATTTTCAGACTGCGGAATGCTCCGTCAAGTCCTTCGGAGAGTCTGTCCAGTTCGCCGTTAACGGCAATTCTCAGAGCCTGAAAGGTTTTCCTTGCAGGGTGCTTATCATGTCTTTTGGCGGCAGGGTAAGCAGCTTTGACAATTTCCGCAAGCTCAGTTGTGGTTTCGATCGGTTTCTTTTTTCTTTCTCTTTCGATATTCCTTGCGATATTTTTCGCAAATTTTTCTTCGCCGTAAAGCGAAAGGATATGTACAAGCTCGTGAAAGCTCATTGTATTGACTAACTCAGCAGCGGTTGTACCGCTCTGACTCATTCTCATATCAAGCGGTGCATCGGCATGATAGGAAAAACCTCTTTCGGCACAGTCCAACTGATGTGACGATACGCCGATATCCAGCAGAACACCGTCAAGTACCCGAATGCCAAGCTGCTCTGTGACTGACGGTATCTCGGAAAAATTCGATTTTACAATACTCACACGCCTGTCACTGCCGAAACGCTTTTCCAATGTTTCTATTGCATCCGGATCCTGATCTACACAGATCAGCCTGCCTTTCTCACCAAGACGTTTCAGAATTTCGGAGGAATGACCTCCGCCGCCTGCCGTACCATCCAGATAAATTCCTTCCGGCTTCACGTCAAGCACCCGGATCGTTTGCTCCAATATCACAGGCTTATGGGAAAATTCCATCTCATCACCTCATCAGAGAGCAAGCTCATCCATAATTTCATAAACTTCCTGATCGGACAGTGCCTTATTGTATTCATCCCATGCCTTACTGTCCCAGATCTCCACTTTTGAACCTGTTCCATTGATCACAACATCCTTATCAAGCCCTGCATATTCACGCAATGCCTGCGGGATGAGTACTCTTCCCTGCTTATCGGGAATCAATTCTGCTGCGCTCGAAAACAGAAAACGGGTGATCTGAACTGTTTTGGAGGACGGCATTGCAGCAATTTTCCTGCCCAGCTCGTCCCATGCTTCTTTGGAAAGTACTGTAATGGTGGAATCCTTACCCTTGGTGGCATAGAAAATATCACCAAGCTCCTCACGGAACTTCGCAGGCATTATCACACGACCCTTAGGATCAATATTATGTTGATATGTGCCTATTAACATGATCCTCCACCAAAAACGAAATTTCTGCACTGAGTCCCCCTCAGCCACCACTTCGTTACACCTTTCACCACTTTCTTAGATTATTATAGCCTAATACATGACAAAATGCAAGTTCTTCAAGACATTTTTTTAATTTAATTTATTTTACTTCTTTTTCAGAACGAAAAAGTGGTTAATTTGTCAAAACTGCCTGACAAGTCAACCCTATTTTTGTCTATTTTCAATTTTTTACCAAATTTTCCCTACTGTAATGCAACAACTCATACAAAAAATACACTATATTGTATAAAAACAAATAAATGCAAGAAAATAATAACAGGAGAGTGATTTGAATATGCAATATCTGAATGCATTTATTGTGGGAGGACTGCTTTGTGTCATTGCACAAATTCTGATTGACAAAACAAAGCTTACCCCTGCACGTATTCTTGTGATCTATGTCACAGCCGGAGTAGTTCTTACCGCTGTCGGAATCTATGAGCCGCTTGTCAATTTTGCCGGTGCAGGTGCGTCTGTTCCCCTGACAGGCTTCGGCTATTCTCTTGCCAAGGGCATTGAAGAATCCGTTGCACAGGACGGTATCCTCGGCGTACTGACAGGAGGTCTCACCGCCTGTTCTGCCGGAATCGCCGCCGCCATCTTTTTCGGCTACATCATGGCCATCTTCAAAAAGCCGTCTACGAAGTAGGGGCTAGGGACTAGGGGCTAGGATCTAGGGGTTAGAGACTAGGGATTATAGAATTTTTATACGTTAGTTCTAAATATAAAAACAGCGACTGATTTTGTAACACAATCAATCGCTGTTTTTTTGCTTTATGATTTGCCGCAGGCAAATTGTAACTATAATAAACTATCCTTGGCATAATTCTTAAAAAAGCCTTTGCACTTGCCCACGCCACTCATTATTAATTATTCATTATTATTTATTAATTGTTCAAGATCCTGCGCTTTCGTAGGCTTTGAGACCGCGTTTCCAGATGGATAAGGCAATGAGTAACAGAATGGTTGCTACAGCCACAACGCCGCCGATATTAAACAAGGGGTTTTCGCCTGTCAAAAAGTACAGGCACGGATAATATCCCGTAAAGGCAAACGGTACGATATAGGTAATGACAGTGCGGATAAAATCGCTGTAGATTGTAGTCGGGTATTTTGCGAATTCATTTGTCATGTAAAATACCTGTGTGATTTGTCCGCTGACTTTGATCCAGAACGCAAGTGCCGCTGTTCCGATTTTGATTGCTGTATAAATGAGGGAAGCAAAAATAATCGCAATGATAAAGAATAAAACAGAAAGCGGTGTAAACACAACATTCGCTGCCCCTGCGGAAACACAGACAAGTGCAATTCCCATGATCAGCTCGCCTGCAGCATCGATCTGGAATTTCTCCGCAATAATATGAAACAGCGGGTCGATCGGTCTTGTCAGGTATTTGTCAAAATCGCCTTTCTGTACAATAAAATATCCTACACTCCATAAGTTGTCCGTGAACATATGGTCAAGACCTTTCGGGATCAGCGAAAAGCCATAGATAAACACGATCTGTTCCAATGTAAATCCTGCCAGCTGCGGTATCTGCGAGAAAATGATGAAGATGAAGCCGATCCCCACTGCCTGATCGATAATAAAGCTGAGAGCACCCGTCAGAAAGTCAATACGATATTCCATCAATGTTTTGATATTCTGCACAAGGAGAAGTCTGTAGATTTTCAGTGTCTTTTTCATATTCATCCTCCCTGCACACAAAGCCGTTTAATCGCACTTTTCCATATGAGCTTGCACAGTAAAAACATCATCAGAAGCCAGAAAATCTGCAAGCCGAAATTCAGAAGCATTTCCGTTATACTGTATTTTCCAATGTAGATCATCACAGGTGTATAGCTGAGGGAGGCAAACGGCAGAAACGCAAGAATGTTTTTCAGCACTGTCGGCATAAATGCAAGCGGTATCACCGCACCCGAAAGGAATTTCAGCAATATTTTTTTCAGGATTCCCATTCCCCACAGGTTCGTTACATAAAAGGCAAGAAACCCGAAGCTCATATTCATGTAGAACGAGATCAGGTAGGCAACCGCTCCACTAAGGAGATAAAACAGGCAGTTCAGCGGCTGGAACATTACCATACCTGCCGTTACTCCGCGATAGATCTCAATGCATACCGTCATCGGCACAAAAACCATCACAAACAAAATCATCGGATTAGCAATATCCTTGAACAGTACGCTGAGATTGAAATTGACAGGCTTCAGCAGCCGCATGGAAATACTGCCGTCCTTGATTTCCTCCGCAATGGCACTGTCTGCCTGACTCATAGTAAGGTAAGCTGTCACATTGGTCATGAACAGATACAAAAACATATCCTGCATATCAAATCCCATGAAATCGTCGCCGCCCGAAGCCGCAAATACTGCTTTCCATACATAAAACATGACAAAGCAGTACAACAGTTCACTGAGAGAAAAAAAGATCATATTCACACTGTACATCAGCGTAGACTGAATACTTGCCCTTGTAAAGGGAAAATATAATTTTCTGATCTTACCCAATCTCATCCACCCCCTCTTTATAAAGACGGCGGATGATCTCTTCAATATCTGCATCACGAATGGTAATATCTTTGGCATCTGTCCGGGAAAGCATATAGGACAGCATATCTTTGACAGGCATTTTATCGCTGTTAAACCGAACCTTATATTTACCGTTCTGATTTTCCAGTTTAAAATCCTCACCTTTGAGCGAAATCCCTTTGCGAAATTCTTCTGCGGAAAAGCCGTCACCTTCTTCGGGTACAAAATCCAGCTCACGCATAATACCGTATTTGCTTTTCAATGCATCAAGTGACCCGTCATAAACCTTTTTGCCCTTATCCACCATAACAATCCTGCTGCAAAGCAGCTCAATATCACTGATATCATGCGTGGTAAGAATGACAGTCGTTTTTTCGGTGCGGTTAATTTCCATAATCGCATTTCTGATATTGTTTTTCACAACAACATCCAATCCAATGGTAGGTTCATCCAGAAACAGCACCTTCGGACTGTGCAGGAGAGAAGCCGCAATATCCGCCCTCATTCTCTGACCAAGTGAAAGCGTCCGCACAGGGCTGCCAATAAAATCATCCAACTCCAGAACTTCATTCAGAAATGACATTTTCTTCTTAAAATCCTCATCACTGACTTCATAGATTTCTTTCAGTACTCCATAAGTTTCTCTCAGCGGCAAATCCCACCACAACTGTGTCCTCTGCCCGAAAACAACACCGATCTCCTTCACATATTTTTTACGATTGGCAGTCGGATTTTTGCCGTTGATCGTACAGCTTCCCGACGTCGGTGTCAGGATTCCCGTCAGCATTTTGATCACAGTTGATTTTCCGGCACCGTTCGGTCCG
>CACYDD010000063.1 GCA_902773065.1 uncultured Ruminococcus sp.
AGCCGATCGTTATGCCGTTCATAATTCTTCCTCCTCGATGATGTTATAAACTGCATTTTTGATGATGATTCCGGCTGTTTTCGGTGCAGCTTTTCCGGGGAGGGAAAGTGCATGGATCACTTTTATCGACATCCGTTCGGCTGCTTCGTCATCTACACCGCCGGGCAGACTTGCAAGGTCGATCACCACGGCATCAGAGGCACACTTTGCCAGTGTTCTTGCATCAAGTACCAGGGCAGGCACAGTATTGAATATGATATCGTATTTTCCCGAAAGACGGGAGGTGGAAACAGTTTTCATTCCGGCAGCTCTGATAAATTCCAGATCTTTCAGCTGTCTTGCACTGACTGTAACATCTGCACCGATCCCTTTGAGCATATGGGAAAGTACCCTTCCGATTTTGCCGTAGCCTGTCACAAGACAACGGCAGGTGCTGACAGCAGCGGAGGATTCTCTCATGGCAATTTCAAGTGCCCCTTCTGCTGTGGGAACGGCATTGGCGGCAGCAAATTCTTCACGGCTGCTGTAGCAGAAGCATTTCAGTCCGGACAAAATGGTATCATCCGCCTTGCCGTTCAATCCACAAAATACAGGTTTATCGGGCGGAATATGAACAGCGAGTTCTTTGATCTTATGGGGAGATGATGAAAGCGGAGCGAACAGTCCGATACCATCTTTGGAAAGGGGCATGGGCAGAATCAGTGCGTCCGATTGTTCCAAAACGGTTTGCAGAGAAACATTTTTCAGTCCCGAGGTATTATCGCACATATCAAAACCGTTGATGAATACGCCGTAACCGTCATCTGCGATCGATCTGGCACAGTATAGCTGGCGTTTGTCACCTCCGATAATTCCGAAACTTTTTATAGTAAGCATATTATCCTCCGGATTCCAACAGAAAAATGTAGCAGCAGTTTTTCTGTTTCAAAATTCAAATCAACAGCAAAATCATCTGTTTATAACATAATATGCAGACCTCTCAAAAGGGTTATCTGTTTAATGTGGAATTAGGAATTAGGAATGAGGAATGATTTTTCCTTTAAATACAAAATTTCAAAGGCAGTACTAACTTTGCCATACCATTCATTATGCATTATGAATTATGCATTATGCATTAAAAAAGGGGGAGTCACGGCTATCATGCCGGACTGCCCCTGAATTGATATTTTTGTTATCTTTCAAAGAATTACAAAGTTCGTATAGATTTTCTGTATCTTCATGAATACGGTCAGCAATCATGTTCTGCATAGAAAACAGTGAAAAAAACATATTTTCTGTGTAAGGTGAATCTACTATTTTATTGGATTCGCAAAGTGCTAAAACATTATTGATATCTGCCAGACCTTTGATATAGACAATATTTACTGCAATATCTTCTGCTGTTTCACATATTTTGCCTGCAATTTCTTTTTGCTCCCTGTACATCAAATCCTTTCGATTAATTTGACAGGAATCTCTATCTATGGTACAATATATTTGATAGAGAAATCTGTCATTGTTTTTAAGTAGTCATTTGCTCTGTGGTGGGGAGAATGGCTACTTTTCTTTTTTAGCTGCGGCATACACTAAATCAATACCATTTCTTATTATCTCACTCCGATTGGAATTGTTCACTTTTACACAAACATCAAGTTTATCAAGTGTTACCTTATCCAGTCTGATTTGAATACGGGTGTCCTTTGGATTTTCTGTTAGCGGTCTGCCGGTTTTTGGTGACATTTATTTATTCACCCCACTTTCTGTACTGACAATATTATATTATTGTCAGTACAAAAAGTCAATAGTTTTTAAAAATTTAAAAAAGAAAAAATAGAAAGCAACTATTGAATATGATATGTATTTGCAGTATAATTGTAATATAGGACGTGGATATGAATGAGTTACAAAAAGAAATTTCAAAGTCTGACCATCAAAGATGATTTTATGTTTGGTGTGGTGATGAGTGATGTAAGTATTGCAAAAAGAATTCTTTGTGCGATACTTGCGGAGGAAATACCTGATATAGAAAACTGCGAACTGCAAAAAAGTATCGAAACTGACCATAACAGTCATGGTGTACGCTATGATGTGTATATCAAAACCCGAAATGGCTGGAAGGTTTATGATGTTGAAATGCAGAATTCCAAAAACAGGATGCCTGCAAAGAGAAGCAGATATTATCAGTCTTCCTCGGATATTGATTTTCTTGAAAAAAATAAACCATATACAGACCTGCCGCAAAATTATGTGATTTTTATTTGTGATTTTGACCCGTTCAGCAAAGGTCGGGCTGTTTATCAATTTCAAAATTACTGCGTAGAGGAAGGTGTTTTTCTGGGAGACGGCACTTGCAAAATCTTTTTGAATATATACGGTAGGACAGAAAGAAAGGAGCTGCAGAATCTTATGAAATATTTTAAAGATAATGTACCAAATGATGAGCTTACGAATGATATACAGGACAGAATCAATAGTGCTGTACACAGCGGAAAACTGTATTCTTCTTATATTAAGGAACAGCAGAATGCAATTCTTTTAAAAGAAGAAGGCAGGAAAGAAGGTAAAGCAGAATCCATTAAGCAGCTTTTGAAAAAGGGTCTGACAGTTGCCAATATTATTTCGCTGTTTGATTTATCTGATGAGGAAGCAGCTTTCTATTTTGGTGATATGCAGACAATATAATCATGAATATGTGAGCAGTATCCGCAGGAACAGTTTGACGGTTTCTGCGGATTGGTATATTCATTTCATGTTACCGCTCATTCTGCATTAAAAAAGCTGGAATCATTCCTCACTCCTCATTCCTAATTCCTCATTATTCTGTTGTTTTTTCATTTTTTGCCAGCTGTAGAAGCCGTAGAGGTCGTTCAGGAAGAACATAGAGAAGCAGGCAGTGACAGGGACGTTTGAGATGTCAGAAAGGGAAGCGATACTCCAGAGGATGATGAGGACGATATCATTGGCGGCATAGGCGATTGCATAGAAAGGGCTGCGGAAGAACATCAGGGAAGCCGCAAGAAAGCTTGTGGCGATGGAAACGGTGCTGACAATGAGCTCACCGTTGCCCAAAGCACAGAGAATGAAATAAAATGCAGTGGTGACGGCGGAAGTAAAAAGAAAAATCAGTATGATCTTACGTTTGCTGAGTCGGGAAACCTCAACCTGATCGGAGCTTTTATAGGGGTGACGGATCCATGCGATCATGGTAAAAAGGGCAGAGGGAGCAGTCATACCGAGATAGGTGATTGCTTCGCCGTAATAGGTCTGTCGGATAGAGATAATGCCGTAAAGCACAGAAAATAATATGGTCAGTGCCTGACCGATATAGTGACCTTTGGCAATATAAATCAGTGCTGTTACGCCCACAAGAGAAGCTCCAAGTGTCATCATATCACTGCTGCCAAAAAAGTAAGCCGATCCGATAATGACAAGAACAGAAAACAGCCATAAGGTTGCCTCGAACAATGTAAAGCTTTTCAACAATTTCATTTTGATTCCTCCAAAAACGATTAAACCCGAACGGCAGCACCGTCTGTGCATCTTCTGAACAGTGAAATCACTGTAAGACCTAACGATACACAATCGGTGCTGCCGCACTCCTGCCCGGTGGCAGATATTGTTCTTTTAGATTATTGTATCATACTTTCGGGATGGATACAATATAAAATTTTAAAATAAGACATAAAAATCAACTGCTGAATTTTTTTAAGATGTATATTGCATTTTCTTTCTGCATATGCTATAATAAACCTTGTAGTGAAATAAGGTTAGTCCACTAACTGCAAAACACGACCCCCGACAGAGTGTTCGAGACTTTGTCGGGGGTCTGTTCATTTCTCCGCAAGGGAACGGCTGACATAAACCGCAGGCTTGTTACTGTTATTTCTTCTTTTTGTCAAACCATTTGCAGATGATATCAGATTAAACCACTAATAACACCTGCCACGACGGAAACCAAAAGTGAAACAAGTATATCCACTACTGCACCCCCTTCCCGTTACCGGTTTAGGGACAGTAACAAAATTATTATACCACATTTCGGCAAAAAAGCAAACTACATCTGCCGGCGGTGCGTGACCGCACTGGACTATTTCGCGCTTAAGTTCTTGAGAGCCATAATTTTATTGCAGCGTCATAAAATTCCGAAAAAATTTTACAAAATCGCTGATGATTTTACTTGATTATTGACACAATGTGGGGAAATATAGTATAATTTTATTGTTGGGATACAGGGGTCAGGATTTAGAGTGACTTCTGTTTTATATAAAGTTAAGGCTGTTAGACTTGGTATAATAACAGTCGTAGTGAGGGTGTTGAGTAAGATGGATGTAAAATTGTACAGATGTCCGAATTGCAGTGCGGACTTGAAATTTGACCCCGATAAGCAGAAATTCTGCTGTGAGTACTGTCATAGTGAATTTACCAATCAGGAAATCAATAACATGACACAGCAGAGGACAGAAAGCGAGCAGGAACAGAAAAATACAAGGCAGTCACAGGGCAATGTCAGTGAAGAGCAGAGAGTGAGAGATGAGGAATTTGCCGAAAATACCCGTCTGTACCAGTGCCCGAGCTGTGGTGCGGAAATTGTGGCGGATATGAATACAGCGGCTTCGTTCTGTTATTATTGCCATAACCCTGTTATTCTGAAGGGGCGTGTGGACGGTATGTACCGTCCCTCTAAGGTGATTCCGTTTGCATTTGGCAGGGACAAGGCAGTAGAATATTTCAACAACTGGGCAAAAAAGAAAAAATTTGTTCCGAACGATCTTGTTTCGGATAAGCAGATCGAAAAAATGACAGGATTGTATGTGCCATTCTGGGTGGCAGATGCGATCACAAGGTCAAGGTTGAATGCAAAGGGCGAAACGGTCAGGACATGGTCATCAGGAGATTACAGATATACGCAGACAAAGGAATATCTTGTCACAAGAGATATCAATGTGGAATATGACGGTGTGCCTGCCGATGGTTCTAAAAAGATAGAAGATAGTCTGATGGAGGCAATCGAGCCGTTTGACTATACGCATACCAGGGATTTTGATATGTCATATCTGAGCGGATTTTTTGCTGATAAGTTTGATGTGAAAAAGGAAAGTGTCTTTCCGAGGATTCAGCAGAGAATGTTTGAAAATAATGCCGCGGCGATGGAATCTTCATGCGGCTATGACAGGCTGATAGGAAAGCAGTTCCAGAATCAGGTGGAAAAACTCCGCTGGAATTATATGCTCCTGCCTGTATGGTTCATGACTTTCCATTACAAGGGGAAAGTATGGGAATATGCCATTAATGGTCAGACAGGCAAAATATCGGGCGAATTGCCGATCGATGAACATAAAATGAGATGGCATATGGCACTGATCACGGCAATTACGGCTGTAATCATCCTTGTGGCAGGCTATTTGATAGGAGGTTTTTTGTTATGAGAAAACGATTAACGGCTCTGATAACAGCGGCTCTTATCGCCTTTTCATGCACAGGTGCAGTTGTTTTCGCCGAGGACTATGATGATTATTATGATGACTATGATAGTTATTATGATGAGGACTACTATGATGACGAAATCAGCAGAACCATTCAGGAATACAAAGACAAAAACAACACTCAAGCTCAAAACAGTGACAGCCGTATTGCCTATCCTGTGCATGATTTTGGCTATGAGGCAACCAATCTTGATGCAGCATTGACTTCGGATGATTATTACCGTTCGGAAACGGCCTATTTCAAGGATGAAGCACTGGTGTTCGGAGCAGGGGCAGACAATGAGAAGTTCCACAAGGCTGTTCAGCAGGCAGCAGATGAAACAGGAATCAATATTGCTGTATTTATTGGCGGTCTTTACCGTAGTGATGGAATGACGGAAGATTTTGCCGAGAAATCCTCCGAGAAGCTTTTTGGTACAGATTGGGATACCAATTCTGTGTTCCTGTATCTTGATTTTGAGGGTCACAGCCCTTCTTATGATTATATCGATGCCTATCATGATGCACAGCTGTATTATCCGAATTCAGGCTTTGACGACAGGATTCAGGAAATGATAGATGATATGTACGAATATCTGCCGAGCAGCGGAAGCACGATCTACAAAAAAGATGTCGAAGATGCGATCAATGTATTTATTTCCGATATTAAATATTACAAGAACAAGGGACTGGCATGGGAAAGCAGTTATCACAATGACGAAAAGGACTGCTACCGGTTTGTTTTTTTCGGGAACATTATCGAATCTCAGATACCGCCCTACAAATATTTTGTTATATTTCTCCTGATTGGTGTAGTGATCGGAATTTTGATTGCAGTGTTTTCAAGCCAAAAAATCCGTAAAGAATATCGGTTTCGTGAATCACCAAAAGCCTCAGCTTATACCTCTCAGAACCGCATACGCTTCAACGAAGCAACGGATGTATTCCTGCGTGAGCACACTACCAGTCACCGCATTGAAAGCAGCAGCGGCGGAGGCGGCGGTGGCGGAGGTGGCGGAGGAAGCCACGGCGGCGGAGGCGGACACCGATAATAATGCATAATTCATAATGCATAATGCATAATGATGATTCAGGACAGCTGATCCGCAGACAGTAGTTTTATCAAAAAGAAATAATGCAGCCGAAGGTCATTGACGTTCGGCTGCATTTAATTTGTCGCAGATAGCTTGAAGTTTTTGGGTCGCCTCCTGTAAATCGGTATTTTCAGGAATGACGACTGTGTTTCCGAACAGATCATCCCACTGAAAAATTAACCCGAGTTCATCATTATTAACAATATATTGTGTATATTTCGAATATTTAAGTGTTTTTCCCGAAATGCTGTCACGATAAGTGTTCAGAAACAGTATGAATGAATCGGGTTCTTCAAAATCCCATTCATCGCAGTGAATAAATATCCATGTTTCTTTACCCGATCTGGATAGTTTACTTAAATGATACATGGAAATCACCTCATGTTATTATCAATATACATATTTTTTTGTGGTAACTGTTCTGGTATGCCAACATTTCAAACTCCTCCTTATTTTCAGCACACATTTTAGGATAAAGTAGATTTGGTAACGAGTTATTGTTACAAAAGACAACCATTTATTTAGTGTATGTTTGAGGTTGTTTGAGAAATAAGTTTTTTAAGTATGGAACAAACTACTTTTTTTTGATCTACTTCATTCATAGTAAACCTCGCCTTTTCAATTTCATATTCTGAATTTTTCAAGGTAATGTAATCTATTCCGTCAAAAGAAATATACGAAATGATTCTTGAAACATCTTCTACGGTATATTCTGATTCAATGTATTTATTATAAATATCTAATAAGTTGTCCATTTATCTCACCACTTCCTAAATAAACACTAAAACTCCTATTCAATGCGTTATCACTATAATAACAAATTTACCCCCCTGTTTTTCAATAAACATCAAATTTGAGATAGCGTTTTGTTGACCGTACTAATTGCTTCTGCTTTTGTCATTCCATATTGCTCCATAATATTATCGACTATCATATCTGTTGATGCACCTACATTTCTCATCATAATAATTGATTTTGTTATACCTTCCGCTCTGCCTTCCGCATTTCCTTCAGCCCAACCTCTTTCATGGCTTTCGATCATCATTGTATTGTAATGATACAGGGCTTTTTGGCGTGCATCGTATTCAAGGCGTTTCTGTTGGTCGGCACTGATTTCTTCAAGTGTTTCGTATGCTGTTTTCAGGTAACTGTTTTGATTTGCCAACATTTCAAACTCCCCCTTATTTTCAGCTTTGATAAATCGTACCCAGTCGTATAGATCTGTTCCGTCATGCTTTTGGTGTGTGACCGCACTGGACTATTTGGCACTCAAGTTTCTGCAATGCTTAACGTCATCACCGCGTTTTCTTTTTTACTCAAATCGCGGGAATAAAGTAATGATACATGATAAAGCAGAACGCGAAATAGGGTCCGGCGGCTCGCCGGTCTGCCCATGTTTTCAGATAGGCAAGCTGAATTTCGATATCGATCTCGGTGTTGTCATTCATCGTAAGCCGGACATCAAGAATTCCTAATTTTTCATCCTCGTGAATTTTTGAAAGATTCGTATTGAGCAGTACGGTTGATTTGATCAGAGTATCTTTAATGTTCAGAACTGCACTCAGAAATCCTTTATGCACATAGTCGTTTCGCATTAATTCTTTAAAAGCAAAATCAATTTTCGGTGACATGATAAAATCGTCCATAGGAATCCCTCCTCTGAAAATATTATACCATAGTTTTCAGTAAAAGAAAACGATAAATCTGTAAATATTTTAATAGGCACAGACCTAATAGGAACAAATCAGTTGTCAATAATGTTTCTTGAATTAATTGATTTTACAGTAAATGGGTGTTATAATGATTTTTGGATTAAAATATAAAGGGTGAGGATAATGAAAAATATTGTATTGATAGGGATGCCGGGCTGCGGCAAAAGTACGGTCGGAGTAGTGCTGGCAAAAGCAACGGGTTACAGATTTCTGGATTCCGACCTGGTGATACAGGAAACGGACGGCAGACTTCTTAGTGAAATTATTGAGCAGGAAGGTCTGGACGGTTTTAACAGGATCGAAAATGATATCAATTCAAAAATAAAGGCAGAGCGTACTGTTATTGCTACAGGCGGTAGTGTGATTTACGGTAAAGAGGCAATGGCACATTTGAAGGAGATCGGTGTTGTGGTCTATATCCGTCTGCCGTTTGAGGAAATTACACATCGTCTGGGAGATCTTGCGAAAAGAGGTGTTTCCATCAAAGACGGGCAGACTCTGCAGGAGCTTTTTGACGAAAGAGTGCCGCTTTATGAAAATTATGCCGATATTATTATAGATGAGGAAGGCAGAACTATTTCTCAGACAGCACTTTACATAAAAGAAAAGGTTGAAGAATATTCTAATAATAATACTGTGGTTAGGGGATAGGATCTAATGACTGGGAGCTATGATAAATGAGGATGAATGATGATAACAAGTAAGGATAATGAGTTGATCAAAGAAACGGCGAAGCTGATAAAAAGTGCGAAAGCAAGAAAGGATAAACATCTTTTTGTTGCCGAAGGGCTGCGGCTTTGCAGGGATGCGGCAGAAAGCGGAGCGCATATTGTCTTTTTCTTATATACCGGGCAGGCGGCAGAAAAAAACAAAGATGATTTTGCGTTGATTCGGTCTGTTGCTGACAAAAGTGAAGAGATCAGCCGTGAGCTGTACAATAAAATTTCGGACACGAATTCTCCGCAAGGTTTTTTGTGTGCCATCGATACCGGATCGAATACGGCAATGTCTGAAATAAAAAGTGGCGGAAAATATGCGGCTCTTGAAAATATACAGGATCCGTCTAATCTCGGTACGATACTGAGAACAGCGGAAGCACTCGGCATTGACGGAGTAATACTTTCCCATGACTGCTGCGATATTTATTCGCCGAAAGTTGTCAGGGGCAGCATGGGAGCAGTATTTCGTCTGCCGTTTATGCAGACAGAGGATTTTACGGCATGGATACAGGAATGTACCGCAACCGGTGTCAGTACCTATGCTTCTACTCCGCATGAAGCGGAAAATATCAGACAAATCGATTTTTCCGGCGGCGGTATCATGCTGATAGGAAATGAGGGAAACGGGTTAAAATCGGAAACGATTGAAGCCTGTACCAGAAGAGTGAAAATCCCTATGTTCGGGAGAGCGGAATCCCTGAATGCTGCAGCGGCTGCTGCAATTCTTATGTATGAACTAATGAATCATTCTGAGCGTAAGCAGGGAGGTGAATTTTTTGGAAGAAAATATTGAATATTGGGTATGGCTTCAAGGCTGTCTGGGAATCAATAACAGAAGAATGAAAGCAGCGGTAAAATATTTTGAAACGCCCGAGAATATGTACCGGGCAAATGAAACAGAACTGCGTCTTTACGGAGGACTTTCAGAAACAGATATAGAAAGACTTCTGAATAAAAATCTTGACAATACCAAAAGAGCCATAGAACACTGCATGGGATACGGATTTGATATTATCCCCTATCAGAGCAGGAGGTATCCCAGATCGTTGGAGGAAATTGCTTCACCGCCGATCATACTGTATGTCAAGGGTACGCTTCCTGACAGAAACAAACCGCATATCGGTGTTGTCGGAACAAGAAATCCCGATGAAACAGGGCGTCAGCTTTCCTATAATTTTGGATTTGATATTGCAAAAAGTAATGCAGTAGTTGTCAGCGGCGGTGCTTATGGTATTGATCTGTATGCTCACAAGGGTGCTGTTGATGCGGAAGGAGAAACCATTTGCGTTCTTGGCTGCGGAATGGATCAGTTTCAATATAAGACGATTCAATTTATTATGAATGAAATACCTGAAAAGGGTGCAGTCATAACCGAATATCCTTTAGGATATTCGGCATCAAAAAGTACATTTCCGATCAGAGACAGAATTATATCAGGCATTTCTGACTGTGTTCTCACTGTTCAGGCAGGACTTGGCAGCGGTGCATTGATCGCAGCAAAATATGCTATACAGCAAAACAGGAAACTTTTTGCTGTCCCCGGGTCTGCCGGCAGCCCGAATTCAACGGGTTCAAATATACTTTTGAAACTCGGATTTTCTGTCGCTCTCGATTACAGGGATGTTTTAAAATGGTGGTATGATGAAAAACAGAATCCCACACCGCCCGAAACATTCAATCCGCTGTTATCTTCAAGACAGGTCAAGGAATTATCAGTAAAACCTGAGACACTTGAATTCAGAAATACAGAACAAAGAAAATTGAAATCGCCTGTCGGTTATGAACAATGTGTTGCTTTGTATGAAAAATTAGAAAAAAGTAAAAAAACAGATATCACAGAAAGTCAGATGAAGCTCACTTCTATGGAAAATAAAAAGCCGAAGTCTGTTATAACGGAACAAAGGGAGAACCCAACAGAGAAAAACTCCGTTGAGACTGTAAAACAGCCCGAACAGACGCAAAGTGAGTCTGTTTTTGAGGAAAGGCAGACTGAACAGACAGAAAGTAGATCTGTTTTCAATGAGAAACTACCGATGCCGGAAACGATAAAGAAAGAAACTGAGAAAAAAACTCCGGCAACAAAACAAAAGAATGTACCAGAATTTGATCCGAAAAAGATGTATAACGGTCTGCCGCGATCAGAAATCGCACAGGGATACCTTGATCACCCTGATAAGGTGAAAAGTATGTCAGATATGGGATTGGCAAGTATGTTCGGGACAAAGGAAATCAATGGTATTGTCCGTGTGAAAGAAGAGAAAAACAAACAAACGGAACAGAATATAATAAAAAGAGAAGTATTACAAAGCCCAACAATGAAAACAGAAGGTAAAAAGAATCATGATAAGGTATCAATATCCAAAAATGAAGCGGTGGAAGAGAAAAATGAAGATGTAAATGTCAAAATCAAAGAAATTGAAAGAAAAATTTTGTCTGAACAGTTGACAGAACTGGCTCTGACGGTGTATGATACAATTTCGGATATACCTATTCATTCAGATACAATAAAACTGAAAACCGGTTTGAGTATACAAGATGTCTCATCATCTCTGACAGAGCTTACGGTGATGGGATATGCCAAAGAACTGCCGGGAAGAAGATATATAAGAAAATCTTGATTCGGAGGAAAAATAATGTCAAAGCTTGTAATAGTGGAGTCACCTGCAAAGGCTAAAACGATCAAAAAATATCTTGGTTCGGATTACGAGGTCGTAGCGTCGATGGGACACATCAGGGATCTGAATCCTAATCGCCTGAGTGTTGATATAAAGAAAAAGTTTGCACCAAAATATGAAATTATCAAGGGAAAGGAAAAGCTTGCAGATGACCTTGTAAAGCTTGCGGGCAAAAGCGATTATGTGTATCTTGCAACCGACCCCGACCGTGAGGGAGAGGCAATTTCATGGCATCTGGCTTATCTTCTTGATCTTGACCTGAACGATTCCAACAGGGTGACATTTAACGAAATTACCAAAACAGGTGTCACCAACGGGATGAATTCGCCCAGACAGATCGATATTGATCTTGTCAATGCACAGCAGGCAAGACGAATTCTTGACCGGCTTGTGGGTTATAAACTCAGCCCGTTTCTTTCTCAGAAGATCAGAAAGGGACTTTCGGCAGGCAGAGTTCAGACAGTTGCAGTGAAGATCATTGTTGACAGGGAAAGAAAGATCCGGGCTTTCAAGCCGGAAGAATACTGGTCGATCGATGCAAAGTTTATCCCGAAAGGAAGCAGAAAAACATTTCCTGCCTCTTTCTATGGTGACAGGAACGGTAAGATCAAAATCGAAAATGCACAGCAGGCAGATGAGATTCTTGCCGTGATCAAGGATCAGCAGGCAATCGTGGAAAAAGTGAAACACGGCACACGCCGCAAAAAGCCAGCACCGCCGTTTATTACATCTACTCTGCAGCAGGAAGCTTCCAGAAAGCTTGGTTTCCAGTCCAAACGAACCATGAAGGTTGCTCAGGAATTGTACGAAGGTGTGGAGATCGAAGGGATGGGTTCTGTCGGTTTGATCACCTACATGAGAACCGACTCATTGCGGCTTTCAGAAGATGCACTCAATGCAGCGGAAGATTTTATCCGCGGTAAATGGGGAGAAAAATATCTGCCAAAGGAACACAGACATTTCAAATCCCGTTCAAATGCACAGGACGGACACGAAGCAATTCGTCCCACTATGATCGATCTTGAACCTATCAAAGTAAAAGACAGTCTTACCTCTGACCAGTTCAAGCTTTATAAGCTGATCTGGGAAAGATTTATTGCTTGTCAGATGGCAGAATGTGTGCAGAAAACGACACAGGCGGATATTGCCATCAAGGATTATATTTTTAAAGCATCGGGTTACAGAGTGGATTTTGACGGCTATACGGTTCTGTATGTAGAAAGCAAGGATGACGGCAGTGATGAAAAAGAATCGGAACTTCCGCCGCTTGAAAAGGATATGCCGCTGAAAATCAAGGAAATTGTACCGAATCAGCACTTTACTCAGCCGCCTGCACGTTATACCGAAGCAAGTCTGATCAAAGCACTTGAAGAATATGGTATCGGCAGACCGTCTACCTATGCAGCAACGATCAGTACCATTACCTCAAGAGGCTATGTAAAACGGGAAAGCAAAACACTGATCCCGACAGAGCTTGGCGAAGTATCCACCAAGCTTATGGAGGAGCGTTTCCCAAAAATTGCAAATGTTAAATTCACAGCACAGATGGAGCAGAATCTTGATACCGTAGAAGAAGGTCAGTATCAGTGGGTACAGTTGCTGACTGATTTTTATGGAGATTTTGACAAAACGCTGAAAAAGGCAAAGGAAGAAATGAAAGGTGTCAAAATCGAACTGGAAGAGGATAAGACTGACCTTGTCTGTGATAAATGCGGTAAGCCGATGGTGGTAAAATATGGCAGATATGGCAGATTTATTGCCTGCTCAGGCTACCCCGACTGCAAAAACATTGTCAAGGTAGTCAATAAGATCGGTGTACCCTGTCCGAAATGTAATGGCGATGTCATTGTCAAAAACACCAAAAGAGGCAGACAGTTTTTCGGGTGCTCCAATTATCCGGATTGTGATTTCGTTTCGTGGTATGAGCCTACAACGGAAAAGTGTCCTCAGTGTGGTGCAGTGCTTTTC
>CACYDD010000064.1 GCA_902773065.1 uncultured Ruminococcus sp.
CTTTGCTCAGACGGAACGTTCCAAACATTCAAAGGCGAAAGAATCAATAACCCGAATACCCACGGAACAGGCTGTACGCTTTCTTCCGCCATAGCGGCAAATCTTGCCAAAGGCTATGAACTGACCGAAGCCATACAAAGAGCTAAGGATTATATTTCCGGTGCGCTCGGCGCAATGCTCGACTTAGGCAAAGGCTCAGGACCACTCAACCATGCCTATGACCTCAACAGCAAATGGGCGGATTAATTACTGTCTGTATGCTGTCAGGTACATAAATAAAAGCGGAGAATCACTCCGCCTGCTTGAAAGGAATTTTTATGATGAGAAATTACAAAACACAAATGGAAGCTGCCAAAAAAGGCATTATCACTCCCGAAATGGAGCTTGTGGCAAAAAAGGAATACACCACGCCCGAAAAGGTAAGGGAATCTGTCGCAAAGGGTGAGGTTGCTATTCCCTGCAATGTCAATCATACTTCTATTTCTGCCGAAGGGATCGGCGCAGGAATGAGGACAAAAATCAATGTCAATCTCGGTATCTCAGGCGACTGCAAAAATTATGATGTGGAAATGCAGAAGGTCGATACCGCTCTGAAATTTGGCGCAGAGGCAATTATGGATCTGAGCAATTACGGCAAAACCAATACCTTCCGACGTGAGCTGATCGCAAAATCACCTGCTATGATCGGAACTGTTCCGATGTATGATGCGATCGGATATCTTGAAAAAGACCTGCTTGAAATCGAAGCGGAGGATTTTCTGAAAGTCGTTCGTGCCCATGCCGAAGAAGGCGTTGACTTTATGACCATACACGCAGGTATTAACCGCCGTGCGGTAGAAGCATTTATGCGTGACAAGAGAAAAATGAATATCGTCTCCCGCGGCGGTTCTTTGCTTTTCGCATGGATGATGATGACAGGCAGGGAAAATCCCTTCTATGAATTCTATGACGAAGTACTGGATATACTTGCCGAACATGACGTTACCATCAGTCTTGGTGATGCGCTGCGCCCCGGCTGTATTGACGATGCAACCGATGCAGGACAGATTTCGGAGCTGATCGAGCTTGGCGCACTGACGGAACGTGCATGGGAAAAGAATGTACAGGTCATGGTAGAAGGCCCGGGACACATGGCAATGAACGAAATCGAAGCCAATATGAAATTACAGAAGCGTATCTGTCATAATGCACCGTTCTATGTTCTCGGTCCTCTTGTTACGGATATTTTCCCCGGCTATGACCATATCACTTCCGCGATCGGCGGTGCGATCGCAGCGGCAAGCGGTGCGGATTTCCTTTGCTATGTAACACCTGCGGAACATCTCCGCCTGCCCGACCTTAACGATGTAAAAGAGGGCGTTATCGCCAGCAGAATTGCGGCTCATGCAGCAGATATTGCAAAGGGCATTCCTCATGCAAGAGACAAGGACAACGAAATGGCGGAGGCACGTCATGTACTGGATTGGGACAGAATGTTTGAGATCGCAGTTGACGGTGAAAAAGCAAAAGCCTACTTTGAAAGCACACCGCCTGCTGACCGTCACACCTGTTCCATGTGCGGCAAAATGTGTGCCGTTCGTACAACAAATCTGATTCTTGAAGGCAAGAAAGTAGAATTCTGTACAGAGAAGTAAGGAGTCAGGATTCAGGATTGAAAAACCGACACTTTGTTCATATAAAAACAGAGTGTCGGTTTTCTTTATTGTTAATGTGTTGTTCAGAACTACCGTAAGCACCTGAATCCTGACCCCTGAATCCTAACCCCTGATATCATAATTATCAAGAAAACTATAGCGTTTTCCTTTTGTCTTATAGCCCGGGAAGGTATCGAGATGAAGCGTATGGATACTGTTGAAAATGCTTTTTTCAATGTTCGGATTATCACGTTTTAAACGCTTGATGAGCATTTTCGTTTCCTGACGCTTGCTTCCTCCCCCACCATTATCGCACATGGTGCAGTTTTCTGTAAAACGGCAGGCACACTGGATAAATTCAAGGTCGTTATAGCGTTTCCATGCAATGATATCGTCCTCATGAACACAATACAAGGGGCGGATGAGTTCCAGACCTTCAAAATTGGTGCTGTGCAGCTTGGGGATCATTGCCTGTAACTGAGAACCGTAAAACATCGCCATAACAGTTGTTTCGATCACATCGGAATAGTGATGTCCAAGAGCGATTTTATTACAGCCGAGCTTTTTTGCCTGACTGTAAAGATGTCCTCTCCGCATTTTTGCACAAAGGTAACATGGGTATTTTTCGGAGTTATTGGCAATTTCAAAAATATCCGTTTCAAATACAGTGATCGGTATGTTCAGAAGCTTTGCATTGCTTTCAATTTTCTGTCGGTTGATCTCATTATATCCCGGATCCATCACAAGGAAAACAAGGTCAAACGGAACATCACTGTAACGTCTGAGCATTTGCATAAGCTTTGCCATCAGCATGGAATCCTTGCCGCCCGAAATACAGACAGCGATCTTATCACCGCTTTGTATCAGCTCATAATCTTTCACAGCTTTGATAAACTGATTCCAGATCGTTTTGCGATATTTTTTGGTAATGCTTTGTTCGATTTTCTGATAGGGTTCTAATTCTCTTTTCATTTCTTTGCAAGCTCCTTACAGCATTGATCAAATATTTTCTGAAATTCCGATATTTCCTGCTCTGTTGTCAGATGACTGAGACTGATTCTCCATGATGACAAGGCATTTTTTCTGTTTCTGCTTACAGCAAAAACGGCACGGGACGGCAGATTATCCGAACTGCACGCCGATTTGACAGAAACACAAACACCATGTTCACTAAGAATATCACGGAACTGTGTTCCTTTGATTCCCTCAACACTGAGATTCAGAATATGAGGAACGGCATTTTCAGGGCTGTTGATTGTCACTTTTTCGTATTTGTCAAAAAATGCTCTGAGAGTTTCATTCAACGCTTTTACTTTGCTGTAATTTTCTTCCATGTGTTCAAGTGCGCCGGCAAGTGCGGTTTCTGCCGCTGCATTCAGAGCAAGGGTTGGCGTTCCGCTTCGGTAAATACTTGTGCCGCTGCCGCCGTGGATGATCGGTTCAAGGATCAGGGATTTTCTTTTGATCAAAAGACCGCTGCCGTTCAGACCGTAAAATTTATGCGGCGCAAAGCTGATTGTATCGGCAATATCAAAATCAACAGGTATTTTTCCGACAGCCTGTGTTGCATCCAGATGAAGTTTACAGTCCGGAAAACTTTTCAGGATATCGCTGATTTCTTTGACAGGCTGGATTGTACCGAGTTCGCTGTCAACGGCTGAAATGGTAACAAGTATCGTATCCTTTCGGAGAAGCGAAGTAAAATGCTCCAGGTCAATTTTACCGTCACGACCGATATTCACCATCTCTATTTCACATCCCTGCTCCTGCAATGCTGTAAGAGGCGCACTGACGGAAGGATGCTCAAGGGGTGTTGTAATAATATGCTTTCCGGTATGCCGCTGTGTCCGTGCCGTACCTTTAAGGGCAAGGTTATTGCTTTCGCTTGCCCCCGATGTATAAATGATCTCCTCGGGCAGAACATGAAGCCGCTCCGCCATATTCAGGCTGATTTGATTTTGCAGTTCCAGTGCCTGCAATCCTGCACAGTGCCTAGCATTGGCATTGCCGATATAATTTTCCGTAACCTCGCAAAACCGTCTCAGCACACTGCTGTCTGTCGGAGTATTGGCAGAATAATCGAGATATATCATTGCTATGTCCCCTCTTTGTTATTTTTTATACAGAAAAAAGTGAATAATGATCGGTAACAGAACCTCTGTTTCCTGATCACTATCCACTAATCACTAACCACTAAAATTCCATCTGTCCGTCGTCATCCTGCTGTTTTTCAACAGAAGCTTTGACAAATTCACGGAATAAAGGATGAGCATGGTTCGGACGGCTCTTGAATTCGGGATGATACTGTACGCCTATGTAGAAACGGTGTTCAGGAATCTCAACAGCTTCTACAAGAAGTCCGTTGGGGGAAGTACCTGTGAAGATCATGCCGTTTTCCTCAAACTGTACGCGGAATTCATTGTTGAATTCATAGCGGTGGCGGTGACGTTCCGCAACCTCCGGCCTGCCATATGCTTTTTCCATAATGGTATCTTTACGAATCTTGCACGGATAAGCACCAAGACGCATTGTGCCGCCCTTATCTACGATACCTTTCTGGTCAGGCATGAGATCAATTACTTTATGGCTGCTTTCGGGTGCAAATTCGCCCGAATCCGCATCTGCAAAGCCGAGAACATTTCTTGCATATTCGATCACGGCTGTCTGCATTCCAAGACAAATTCCGAGATACGGAATATCGTTCTCTCTTGCATATTTTGCGGCAATGATCTTACCCTCGACACCTCTGTTGCCGAAGCCGCCCGGTACAAGAATACCATCCACATCACCGAGAAGTTCATCGACAGTATATTCTGTAATCAGTTCGGTATCGATCCATTTGATATCGATAAAGGCTTTGTTTTCGTAACCTGCATGACGCAGTGCTTCCGCAACAGAAAGATACGCATCATGAAGCTGCACATATTTTCCGCAAAGAGCAATTTTCACGGTTTTCTCTCTTGCCGTGATCCTGTCCAGCATCTGCTGCCACTCACTCATATCGGGGGCAGGCGCATCAATATGAAGCTCACGGCAGACAATATTACTGAAATTCGCTTTTTCCAGCATCAGCGGTGCCTGATAAAGCACCGGAATGGTCATATTCTCGATCACACAGTCATCTTTCACATGGCAGAACATCGCAATTTTCTTGAAAATACTTTCATCCTCGATGGGTTCGTCACAGCGCAGAACCATGATATCGGGATTGATTCCCAGTGAACGCAACTCCTTGGCACTGTGCTGAGCAGGCTTGGATTTATGCTCCTGACTTGCTTTCAGATACGGTACAAGGCAGACATGAACAAACAGACTGTTCTCTGCCCCTACCTCTACTGATACCTGACGAATCGCCTCGACAAACGGCTGGCTTTCAATATCACCGATCGTACCGCCGATCTCAGTAATGACAACATCTGCACCGCTGTCCTTGCCGACAGCATAGATAAAGGATTTGATCTCATTGGTGATATGCGGAATGACCTGCACGGTATCTCCGAGATAATCTCCCCTGCGCTCCTTATCCAGAACATTGGAATAGACCTTACCGGTTGTCAGATTGGAGAACTTATTGAGGTTTTCGTCAATAAAGCGTTCATAGTGACCGAGGTCGAGGTCAGTTTCTGCACCGTCCTCCGTGACATAGACCTCGCCATGCTGATACGGACTCATTGTGCCCGGATCAACATTGATATACGGATCAAGCTTCTGAGCTGCCACTTTCAGACCTCTTGCTTTCAGCAGACGTCCGAGTGAAGCCGCTGTGATTCCTTTTCCCAGACCAGACACAACGCCGCCCGTCACAAATATATACTTTGTCGTCATAACTCAATTTCTCCTTCAAATACAGTTTCCGCTACACCCGTCAGGTAAACGGTTTCATCCGTATATTCGATTACCAGATTACCGCCTTTCAGCTTTACAGTGATCGGTGTATTCTTTTTGCAAAGACCGTTTTCCACAGCCGCAACCGCTACCGCACAAGCACCTGTGCCGCAAGCCCATGTTTCGCCTGTACCTCTTTCCCATACTCTCATTTCAATGGTATGTTCATCGATCACTTTGACAAACTCTGCATTGACTCTTTCGGGGAACAGCTCACTGTTTTCAAACTGCGGACCTACCTTTTCAAGATCGATTTTTTCTACATTGTTGCAGAATACCACCGCATGGGGGTTACCCATTGATAC
>CACYDD010000065.1 GCA_902773065.1 uncultured Ruminococcus sp.
CAACGGAGCAGGCGGCTATTTCATTCTGAAACCGGACGGAAAAATTTATGTTTATGAATATTACGACTGGGGCGAGGAGATATATGCCGAAAGCTTGTGGGACTATTTCAATAAATTATAAAGGGTTTTCAAAATAAATGCCCCCTATATGTCTGATAATGAAAAAATCATTGTCAAAACATATAGGGGAGTATTTTTAGTGCAGTAATTTTTTATTTGGTGTTTTTAATTTATGCCTTCAATCCTGACTGACTTTCAAATTCGTCGACAGTCATATTTGCTCTTTTGGCGGCATCTGATAAAGTAAGAATACCGTCTTTTACAAGCGAAGCAAGTGCTTTCAAAAAACCTTTTACTTCGCCTTCAGCTTTGCCTTCAGCTTTGCCTTCAGCTTTGCCGAGTGCAATGCCCTCTGCTCTTGCATCTGCTTTCATTTCCTCTAATGCCTGACACATATCAATTCTCTCCTTTCCTTTGTCAATATGAATATCGGAATTGGTTACGATTCTTATCATTTCTGCACTTTCTCTTGAAATATCTCTATATGCAGGATCATTATGCATAATTTCATTAAGAGCTTGCTTGTTTTTGGAATATTTCAAATATTTCAATACGGGACTGAGTTCTGTATGGAATTTGCCGAAATCTTCATCTGAAATAGCTGCCGGAGCAATCAGGTTGAGCTGATAATCAGGAATAAATTTCAGCAGATTTTTATCCTCAATCAAAAGCATATCATGCAGTGACTTGGGTGCATCCCATTCATCCGCTTCAAGATAAACTGTCAATGTTATGACAGGTAATAGTTTATCTGTTTTATAAAATCCTGAAAGATACTCTGCACTTGTTGTCGGTTTGTCTTTGTTGGTTTTATGGGATTTAGATGTTTCCTCTACCTGTTGAGAATATTGCATCGCATCATAAAGCATATTGCGAACGGGCATGGCGTAATGAAGATTTGATTGTATTTCCACTGCAAGAAGCAAGTAGGCGTTATAGTTGTCTGACATAGCTCCTACAATTTTGATAACATCCCGGTGCTTTTGCAGCGCAGACGATTTTCCGTCATTACCATACGGAAGAGTAACAGTTGTGGTATCAATCGGTTTTAGTTGATCTGCCCGAATGACCGGTTTGCCGTTATGAAGATAAAAGTTAAACAAATCAGCAAATCGACTGCTGTCCTGCAAATAATTTTTTGTTATACTGTCCTTAGCCGACATTGGTATCACTTCCTCTGATACTATAATATAACGATTTATTACCGGCTGTCAAGAAAAAACCGGCGAGCCGCCGGTCTCTATTTCGCGCTCAAGTTTATTGTAAACCATCATTTATTGCTTGGAGCGCGGCAATAAACTTATCTTTATTCATTCAGAGCGACCGAAGGGTAGCGAATACGCGAATTGACAGCGGAGGCACTCCGCCGGGTGCGTGACCGCACTGGACTATTTCGCGCTCAAGTTTATTATAAACCATCATTTATTGCCGCGTCATAAAGTCCCGGAATCATTTTACACCAACCGATGGTGAAATATGTATTGCAAATTCAGTAAAACAGATATATAATAGTGATAGGATCAGCGGACAGGGGTGATACAGTTGGCGGAAAAAGATATGACGACAAAAACACTTGAATCACACAATAAAGTGTTTGCCGATATCGTAAATGGTTTGCTGTTTAATGGTGAAACAGTAGTAGAGGAAAATGCTCTGACATCGGCAGAAAAAGATTCTCAGTACAAGACGGATGGTAAAATTCGCAGTCAGGAACGTGATGTGTCAAAATTCTGGCTTGATGCTAATATAAAAATTGCCTTTGTCGGAATAGAAAATCAGTCGGCAGTTGATGAGCTTATGCCGTTAAGAATCATCAGTTATGACGGTTCGGTTTACCGCAGTCAATATCAATCAAAAAAAGACAGCAAGAATAAAAAATGTTATCCGGTGATCACACTTGTAATATATTTTGGTAAAGATGATTGGAGATATGGCAAAAATTTACATTCATGCCTTGCAATTCCCCCGAAACTTTTACCATTTGTTAGTGATTATAAAATGAATTTTTATTCCATCAAAGACCTTACTAAAGAACAGGTGGAACAGTTTAAGTCTGATTTCAGGGTAATAGCAGAATTTTTCTATGCACTTAATAACGGAACAGAATATCGTCCTACAAACCAAAGATTAGAATATCCCGAAGAAGTTATTGATATGATAAGTATATTTTCCGGCGATGAACGTTTCAGAGATGAATATAATTCCATGACGGATGAAACCAAAGAAGGAGGAGTTAGTATGTGTGAGATCTATGATAAAATCTTGCAGGAAGGTGAAGCAAGAGGTGAAGCAAGAGGTGAAGCAAGAGGTGAAGCAAGAGGTGAAGCAAGAGGTGAAGCAAGAGGTGTTCTGAAAATTCTTGTTGAGCTTGTAAAAGACGGTATTCTTACTTTATCCGATGCAGCGAAAAGAGCAAATATGACTGTTGACGAATTTGAAAATCAGTCAGGATTAAAGGCATAAATTAAAAAGTCAAAAAAATTTGCCGTACTAAAAATACCCCCTATATGTTTTGACAATGATTTTTCATTATCAAACATATAGGGGTATATTAATTTCGGTGATTCCTTTTAATTCCGTTTAATTTAGTACACACGGATGATTTCCCGCTGATAAATATAGAAACGGGGGGAAAAGTAATCTGACGAAAAAAGAGCGACCGAAGGGTAGTGACTGCACGAAATGCCTCCGGCGGCTCGCCGGTTATGCGTTTACCAGTTTTTCAAGACGCTTGTTGATTTCATCAAGGAAGGTTTCACTGTCAACCTTGGTCTTGCTTTCGAGTGTGGAAAGAATATAAAGGTCACCTGTCATAATGCCGTCCTCAATGGTGTCGATGGTAGCCTTTTCAAGCTTGTCTGCAAATGCGCTGAGTTCTGCATTGCCGTCAAGTTCGCCTCTCTTGCGGAGCGCACCTGTCCATGCAAAGAGGGTCGCAACGGAGTTGGTAGAGGTTGTTTCGCCCTTGAGATATTTGTAGTAGTGACGCTGAACAGTACCGTGAGCAGCTTCGTACTCATAGATTCCGTCAGGAGAAACAAGCACGGAGGTCATCATAGCAAGTGAACCGAACGCAGTCGCAACCATGTCGGACATCACATCGCCGTCATAGTTTTTGCACGCCCAGATCTAACCGCCGTCGGAGCGTACTACTCTTGCTACAGCATCGTCAATCAGAGTATAGAAATACTCAATGCCTGCCTTCTCAAACTTCTCTTTGTATTCGTTCTCAAAAATCTCGTTGAAGATATCCTTGAAACG
>CACYDD010000066.1 GCA_902773065.1 uncultured Ruminococcus sp.
ATAAGGTAAGGATTGCGTGAAAACGAGCTTATCAAAAACGCAGGGAGCGTTGTCACAGCACCGTAGATAAACGCACTCAACAGCATTTTAAGAACCTCTACGGTCTGGCTGTCGGGGTGCATTTCATAGTAGAATTCGTCAAGCTCATAGCTGTTTATGCTCGGGAAAAAGCCATAGACCACAAGTCCGTAGAGCGCATAACCGAGCATCGCCGCAAGCCCACCGCCAATAAGCACCGAGAGGAACTTCGACAGGTAGTAACGCAGGCAGCCGGTGCGTGATATGGTAAAGCGCATAAGTCCGCTGTTTCGCTCGGCGCAGAATGACACCATAAACGGGAACGCCACGATTATTGGCAGAAACATTGTGATATACCCGCCGAGGCCGTTTTGGAACACGTTTATTGAGGCAAACTGTGTATCGTTCTCTATAAACTCACGCTTAAATGAGAAGAACGATTCAAACACCGAATAGCTTCGGTCGGTTGCAATATCGTGGTAGGTGGGGGCTGTAAAGCAGAGGACTGCTGTCAGAAGGGCGGCACCTATGAAGCCGATGTTAAGGAGGGTTTTGTTTAGGTCTTGTTTTATTATACATATAAAACTCATGATAAATCTCTCAATTCTAGTTCTTCCTTTTTTTATAGATATACTCATTTATACGTGATTTGTTATACTGAGCAAAAGCAAGTTCCGATGTATCGTAATCATAAATATTATACTCCTTTGGGTCTGTATGAAATACCGCAAAATCATCTGTATATTCTTTTCCGCTGTTATATAATTCCGGGGATGCGTTTAGTGTTACCATAACTTGCATTCCGTTTTCAAGTTTACCATCATTATAATAATATGGTACTTTACAAGTGGTTTTGGAATCATTTAGCAGCACAACCGCATATTCCTCTGACAGCTCACTGATCGTTCCAAAGAAGCTGTATTTATCTTCGTTAGTTAAGGGATCGTAAATATAACTGCCCATTTCATCAACTCCTGAAAACGCCGATATGCTTTGTATGATCAATTCGCCGCTGTTAAGCCTGTATCCCTCAAAAACGATCCTGTCAAGCTGATCCGGAAGGTCGGCTTTATAGTAATTATTCAAGTCGTTGATGTCAGCTATCAGCTTTTCATTTCCTTTGTATATCTCATATTTACTTCCCGATATTCTGCGCATAGACGCTTCATTGTCCTCGATCGTTCCGCTGCTTTTTTCTTTGTTCAGCATCAGATTATCAAAGTATTCACCGTTGCAGGAAATAACATCACAGTTTACTATTATGTCACCATTTTGATTTAGCCTGATATTTGCACATATTTTTTCGGTCTTACATTTTGAAATGATATGCTCGGAGAGCTGTTTCTCGCCTTCGACATATGTGTCGTTTTCAAAGCAACGAGGGTCTATTTGCGCCTGATGCTGTGAATCGGTCATATATGTCAATACTCCGTCTGAGTAATCGGTTATCTGTGCAGTAAATCCGGAATCTTTCACATCTTCCATACTGTCCTGTTTGGTTGGCTGTGAAGAAGTTATGTCTCCATGATCGGTTTGGATATCACTGTCATTTAGATTTGAGCACGAGGAAAACAGCAATGCTATCAAGAAAAAAACTATTATTATTCTCATTATCATCTCCCCATATCGACAAACATTTCACCGGTAACTGCATTTATCTTAATGTATTGTTTTGATATGCTTTCGGGTGTTGACTGTATTTCAAAACACCACATAGGCACATATTCTTTTGTTTTCATATTATACTCTTCTGTGTCTTCCTCTGATTGTTTCTCTTTTTCCTCATGCATTCTGTCAATTATAGGCTGTGCAGTTAAGCAACAATACATAAGTCTGATATCAGTAAACTCAAAATCTATGTTTTCTGCCAGTTCTTTATCAAGAATTGCTACTGCTTCATCTATTGGTACTATTTCACTTATTGCGCTGCTATCAGTTATATTATTCTGAGGCGAAGCCTGGATCATTTTAAATCCATTTATCCCATAGATTCCGCTCACCGATGAGAACAGCCAGTATGTCATATTATTAT
>CACYDD010000067.1 GCA_902773065.1 uncultured Ruminococcus sp.
AGGGCAGTTTTTTCCTTTAAAATCCATTGATTTTTCTCCTGAATTCAAGTTTACATCATTATACACTATATTTTTCCATTTAGCAAGAGAAATAAAATACAAAAATGTGACTTTGCCGAAATGTTGAATAAAGCATTGTGTTTATATTCTTATTTTGCTTAAATTCCCAATAATTCATACATTCTGATGAATCTGATGCACATATCATTGTGCATTGTTCATTGAGATCATTCCGTCGGGGGTGTCGCCGATAATGACAGTTTCGCCGATAAGAACGGAGGTCGTGACGGTTTCGGAGGTTGAGGTCATGGCAGTGATGATGTTAATGTCGGCACTGATCCGAACAGACAGCTTGTGAACGGTCTGATTAATGCCGCCGCTTTCAAAGCTTTCTTCAAAATCGCTGCTGACTGTGCCCGATATAGAGATATAAACGGGAATGCATGGACCTTTACCGGTCAGAAGTTCGCCTCCGATCACTGTTCCGAGGGGAATATCGATTCTTTCGTTCTGTATGTTGGATAGAGCCTCCTGTGCTTTCAGGGTTATCTTGTTTTTGAGCTTGTTTGTCGTGACAGTGTTGGAACTGATGGCACGTACAGTACCATCTTCTGAAACAGTGACATTTTCAAGTTCTTCGTTGGTTATGTTCATTTCATCAAGGATATTGACAGTTGTTTCGTTGATGGCTGTAACTGCAAAGCTTTTTGCCTGCACAAGAGAGGCCGAAGCAATCACAGGTTTCAGTTTGACTTCAAGAAAAATAACCGAAACAATGATAACAGCCAGTAAAACCGCTATGATCTTTTTATGTTTGCCCGAAAACCGTCTGTATCTTCTGATCTGCAAAAAATCACCCCCGTACCATAATATACAGGAGTGATTGTTGTGGTGCATTATCCAAAAATCAAAGCTTTCAGCCCTAAAAGGATCAGAATGATTCCGCCAATAATTTGTGCCGCCGCAGGATTGATTCCGCTGAATTTCCGCCCGAGCAGATAACCAAAAAGAGAGATCGCAAAAGTAACTGAGCCGATCACCGGAACAGCAGTCATCAGTTCGGAAAAATTCTGCACACCCACAGAAGCCGGGAGTACGATTCCGACAGTCAGCGCGTCAACGCTTGTGGCAAAAGCAAGTGCGAGCAGTTTTTTGATATTCAGCGGTTGTTCCTCATTATCTGTGATTCCTTTGCGGCTGTCAATGATCATTTTTACCCCGAGAAATGCAAGTACACCAAACGCAATATAATTGTCAAAGCCGTCTATCATGCTGCTGCCGACTTTGCCGATACTCCAACCGAGAACCGGCATCAGCATTTGAAAAAATCCGAACGTAAACGCTGTTATGACCGCACTTCTGATACGTTTTGTCCTGTCCGAACTGCCGCACAACGCCGACACCGCAAATGCGTCCTGTGCGACTGCCGCCCCGATCACCGCCGCCGAAACTATCCTCACCCTAACCACCCCCGGAAATAATGCATAATTCATAATGCATAATGCATAATGAATGGCGTGTCGTAGTTTTATATCATTACCGTACAACTTGACCTTACAGATTGTTGATTATTTTTAATATTAAATATATGCAGGAAATGTAAATTTATGAACTTGAAGAAGGTACGAAAATATGATATGATAAATGATGAAATTTGATTGTGGAGGAATAAGTGTGAAAGACAGTAAAATCACAGAAGAGGAACTGAAACATCAGGATGAACTTACGGATATGCTGAGGGATATCCTTTATATAAGGGCAGGAAACAAACAGCCGAAAGCATCGGTGCGTACCTATGGCTGTCAGCAGAACGTAGCAGACAGCGAAAAACTGAAAGGTATGCTTGAAAAAATGGGCTGCGCGCTGACGGACGATTATAATGAAGCTGATATTATCATATTCAATACCTGTGCAGTCCGTGAACATGCTGAGGACAGGGTTTTCGGCAATGTGGGCGCACTCAAAGCACTGAAAAAAAAGAAACCGTCACTGCTTATAGGTCTTTGCGGCTGTATGATGGAGCAGGAGCATATTGCACAGAAAATTTACAAGAGTTTTCCGTATGTCGGTTTGGTGTTCGGTACTCATGTCATTCACAAATTTCCTGAGCTGATCTATAATTGTGTAACCAGCGGAAAAAGACTTGTGGAACGGGGAAGTGACGACGGTGAAATTTACGAGGGGCTGCCGCTGCACCGTGACGGAAGCTTCAAGGGCTGGCTGCCTATTATGTACGGCTGTGATAATTTCTGCACCTACTGCATTGTACCTCATGTCAGAGGACGTGAGCGAAGCCGCCGACCCAATTCTGTTCTTGCAGAAGCACGCTCTATGGTAAAGGCAGGCTATAAGGATATTACGCTTCTGGGGCAGAATGTTAACTCTTATGGCAAGGGTCTGGACGAAGAAACAGATTTTGCCTCCCTTTTGCAGAGTGTTGCCGATATTGAGGGGGATTTCTGGGTTCGCTTTATGACCTCACACCCGAAGGATGCTTCTAAAAAACTGATCGATACCATAGCGGCAAACGATAATATCTGCAATCATCTTCATTTGCCTTTTCAATGCGGCAGTGACAGAGTGCTGAAAAAAATGAACCGCCGTTACACAAAAGAAAAATATCTTGAAATTGCCAATTACGCAAAAAGCAAAATTCCCGACCTTTCCCTGACAAGTGATGTTATTGTCGGCTTTCCGGGAGAAACGGAGGAAGATTTTGAAGAAACGCTGGAGCTGATAAAGGAAGTAAAATTCACCTCGCTTTTTACCTTTATCTATTCACCGCGTGTCGGCACACCTGCCGCAAAATTTGATGACCCCTATACCCATGAGGACAAGGCAAAGAGAATGGGCAGACTTCTCAAAGTGCAGGAGAGCATTGCCGCCGAAAGATGTGCTTCCATGGTAGGAAAAACCTACAGAGTGCTTGTTGAGGAACAGGCAAGAGAGGGTGTTCTGAACGCAAGAACACAGAACAATATTGTAGTAGAATTGAACGCACCGACTGAACTGATCGGCACATTCCAATATGCCGAGATCACAGAAGCAAGAAACTGGATCTTAAGAGGAAAAATCGTTTGAAATTTTTATGCCGCTGACTTTTATCGGTCAGCGGTTTTGAATTTATATTTCACAAATTCATTTGACAGAACCTTTTATATTTGATAAAATATACTCTGTATAATAAATTTGAAAATTTAACTTTTAAGGAGATAAATTACCATGGCAGACATTATAGAACTTGCAAGAGAACTCGGCAGACAGCTTCAACAGGAAGAAGCATATATCAGATATAGCCTTGCCAAGCAGGCGGCAGACGAAGATCAGGAACTTCAAAAGTTGATCAATGATTTCAGTGAAGTCAGGGACAAAATTAATGTGGAAACCTCGAAACACGAAGAAGAGCGAGATTCCGCAAAGGTCATCAGCCTGAACAAAGATATGCGCAAGCTTTATGCAAAAATCATGACTAACGAAAGAATGATGAATTACAACGACGCCAAAGATGATTTTGATGTAATTTTCCGTAGGATCACCGCCATAATTCAGCAATGCTCCGAGGGCGAAGACCCTGACACAGCAGACTACACACCTTCCTGCACCGGCAGCTGCGGCACTTGCGGAGGATGCGGTGCGTGACCGCACAGGACTATTTCGCACTCAGGTTTATTAGAATACCATAATTTCATCGCCGCACCCTTATTCAATGTACAATGTACAATGTGCAATGTACAATGTGCAATGATGAGATAGGGAAAATAGGGATTCTAGGGATATTTTTGAAAAGTACCTATACCCCTATATAATATTATTTTAAAAAGTTTCGCTAATCTTTGGGGTATAGAAGGGTTTGTAAAAACTCCCTATTTTCCCTACTTTTTCAGGAAGAAACCGCTGAAAATCTATGGGTTCGGATAGGGAATTTTTCTTATGACAGAGTTCCCGATAGGGAAAAACGGTCAAAAAATAGGGAATTTTATTTGTGATTTACCTATCACGATATTCAATGTGCATTGAATATCATGGGGAAAACTAACTTCCCCATGCCACTAATTATTAATTATTCATTATTAATTGTTAATTGATAATGTTGGGGGTTGAAGAAGAAGGATGAAGAAAGAGAGGACGGAGAAGGTGCAGGAGCTTTCGCCGTTGATGCAGCAGTATCAAAGTGTAAAAGCAGAATATAAGGATGCAATCGTGTTTTTCAGAGTGGGCGATTTTTATGAAATGTTTTTTGATGATGCGAAAACAGCTTCAAAAGAGCTGGAGCTTACGCTGACAGGCAAGGAGTGTGGTCTCAGTGAACGTGCGCCTATGTGCGGCGTTCCGTTTCACAGTTATGAAAACTATGCGGCAAGGCTGATTGCCAAAGGATACAAGGTTGCGATCTGTGAGCAGACGGAAGACCCTTCCAAAACGAAAAAGCTTGTCAAAAGAGAAGTCATCCGTGTCATCACTCCCGGCACGGTCATGGAGCAGAGTATGCTGGAAGAGGGGAGCAATAATTTCATTTCCTCTGTTTTTACGCAAAAAAACAAAACAGGTATGGCTTTTTGCGATATTTCCACAGGTGAATTGTTTGCAACGCTCATTGACAGCGACGATACCGAAGCTGCCATTAAAGACGAGCTTCTGAAATTCAGCCCGAGAGAGCTGATTATCGGCGGCGATACCGTGAAATTCAAAACGCTTGCTCCGTTTATCAAAGATAAGCTCAGTGCCTGCGTGAATATGCTTGATGATGAGGATTTTTCCTTTGCCTCGTCCCGTGAAAGGATTGTGGAGCAATTTGAGGGAAAAAGTCTGGAATTGCTTGGCTTGGAGGAAAAACAGCAGACTGTTTCGGCGGTCGGTGCATTGCTGCTGTATTTGCAGAGGACACAGAAAAACGGACTGGAACGTATTGCGAAAATTGAAATATATGAAGAGGAACAATATGTTCATCTTGATTATAATACAAGGCGGAATCTGGAGCTGACTGAGCCGCTCAACAGTAAAAATAAAGCGGCTTCTCTGCTTGCGGTTCTGGACAAAACAAAGACTTCCATGGGCAAGCGTTTGATCAAAAGCTATGTGGAAAAGCCGCTTGTGAATCTGGCAGGGATCACAAGGCGGCAGAATGCAGTAGCAGAGCTTTATGACAATGTGCGTATGCGGACGGAACTGCGTGAAAGCCTTATAGGAATGTTCGATATCCAGCGTGTTATTACCCGAATTGTTTACGGTTCGGCAAATGCAAGAGAGTTACGTTCGCTTTGCTCGGCACTGAAAAAACTTCCGCAAATCAAACAGACGGTGCAGTCTGCCGAAAGCGGACTTTTGAAGGAAATGCACGACAGACTTGACCTTCTGGAAGATATTACTTCACTGATTGACAATTCTATTGAGGATGAACCGCCGTTTTCGGTGCGTGAGGGCGGTATGATCCGAAAGGGCTGTTCCGCAGAGCTTGACGAGCTGAGAGAGGATATGCAGGGCGGTTCTGACCTGCTGACGAAAATTGAAGCACAGGAACGTGAAAAAACAGGAATCCCCAAGTTGAAAATCGGCTATAACAGGGTTTTTGGCTATTACATAGAAGTGTCGAATTCCTACAAAAATCTTGTTCCGAATGAATATATCCGAAAACAGACACTGACAAACGGTGAAAGATATATTACAGAAGAACTGAAAAATCTTGAACGGCGTATTCTCGGTGCAAAAGACAGGGCAAACGAGCTTGAATATGCAATTTTTGAAAAGGTAAGGAATACGGTAGCCGCAGCGGCACAAAGAATCTCCGATACCGCTTCGGCGGCGGCGGTTCTGGATGTTATCGCTTCATTTGCGCAGGCATCTTTTGACAATAATTACTGCTGTCCTGTGTTGAACAATAACGGTATTATAAAAATCACTGAGGGAAGACATCCTGTTGTGGAAAGGCTTGTTGCAGATACACGCTTTGTACCAAATGATACCATTCTTGACCTGAAAGACGACAGAGTTGCGATTATCACAGGTCCGAATATGTCGGGTAAATCTACCTATATGCGACAGACAGCACTGATCGTGCTGATGGCTCAGATCGGCTGTTTTGTACCGGCAAAAAGTGCGGAATTGTCTGTTGTTGACAGTGTATTTACCAGGATCGGTGCGTCTGATGATCTGTCAACGGGTCAGTCTACCTTTATGGTGGAAATGAACGAGGTAGCCTATATTCTGAAAAAGGCAACCAAAAACAGCCTTTTGATTCTTGATGAGATCGGCAGGGGAACATCCACCTATGATGGAATGAGCATTGCAAGGGCAGTGCTGGAATATGTGGCAGATACAAAAAAGCTTGGAGCAAAAACACTGTTTGCAACGCATTATCATGAGCTTACTGTTCTGGAAGATAAGCTCAAGGGCGTAAAAAACTATAATATTGCCGCTGTCAAGCACGGTGATGATATTACATTTTTAAGAAGAATTATCAGAGGGGCGGTGGATGAATCCTACGGTGTCGAGGTAGCAAAGTTAGCAGGTCTGCCCGACAGCGTGATAGAACGTGCGAAAAAAATTCTTGCCGAGCTGGAAAGCGGCAGTGTCAAGCCGAAAAAACAGCGGAAGGTGGTTATGGAAACCGACCAGATGACCCTTACTCCGCCCGAATCTCCTGTCGAAAAACGACTGAAAGAGATCGATATCAATCAACTGACACCGATGGAATCGATGAATATCCTTTTTGAATTGATCAAAATTGCGGAACAGAATTAGTGGTTAGTGATTAGTGGTCAGGATTTAGGGAAAAAGCAGTGAGGAGGAAAAAGTGCATGGGAGCAATCAATGTATTGCCGAAAAATATAGCGGAGCTGATTGCGGCAGGTGAGGTGATCGAACGCCCGAGTTCTGTCATCAAAGAGCTTGTCGAAAACAGTATTGATGCAGGCGCACATTCCATTACGGTTGAAATACAGAATGGCGGTACGACCTATATGCGTGTGACCGATGACGGGTGCGGCATTGAGCGTGAAGATGTCAAAAATGCGTTTCTTCGTCATGCCACAAGTAAAATTGCAGAGAAAGATGATCTTGATGCGATCGATACTCTGGGGTTCAGAGGTGAAGCACTTGCTTCTATCTGTGCGGTTGCAAAAGTTGAAGTGCTGACAAAAAGCCATAAGGAAGAGGACGGCACACGCTATGCGCTGGAGGGTGGTGAAGAAACTGCCTTTGAGCTTGTGGGCTGTCCGCAGGGGACGACATTTATTGTCAGGGATATATTCTATAATGTGCCTGCACGAATGAAGTTTTTGAAAAAGGATGTCAGCGAGGGAAATGCCGTTTCCGTTCTGCTTGACAGGATCGCACTTTCGCACCCAGAGATCAGCTTTACCATGATCCGTGACGGCAAGCAGACACTCAAAACACAGGGCAGCGGCAAACTGGATGATGCGGTATATCAGGTTTTCGGAAGAGATTTTTTCAATTCGCTGGTGTCTGTTTCGTATGCACAGAATAACATCCGTATCAGGGGATTTGTCACAAAACCAACAGCTTCTGTAAAAGCCAACCGCAGTATGCAGATGTTTTACATCAACGGAAGATATGTACGCTCCAAAACAGCAATGGCGGCTCTGGAGCAGGCATATAAGGGCAGTATCATGGTAGGAAAATACCCGTCATGTGTTCTGCTGATGGATATGAATTGTTCCATGCTTGATGTCAATGTTCACCCTGCAAAGCTTGAAGTGCGGTTTACCAACGAACGCCCTGTTTATGAATGTGTCTATCATGGTGTCCGTTCGGCAGTGATGAGTTACGATACGAGAGATGCCGAACCGACTGAACAGGATATCAGGATCACAAGCCCTCAGCTGCTTGCTTCGCCGTCAGATAAGGCTACACAGCTTGGTTTTTCCTATGGTTCGCAGAAATCACAGATCGCAGTTGAGGCGGCGCAGTCTTATTCCAATTTGCCGAGTGCGCTTGATTTTCGTCCGAGCCGGTTAAATCAGGAAAAAACAGAGGAAGAGTCCGAAATATCGGTGCCACCCTCCTTTTCGGAAAAAAGCAGCATGGTATTGATCGATGATCCGCTGAGAAAACCGCAGAAATCGGAGGTAGTGCAAAGTGATCTTTCAAAATTATTTGGCAGCTTTACCGAAAAGCAGGAGGAGCAAATACCCTCAGATGAGGATGAGCAGATCGTTCTGAATTTGTCGCCGAATCCTTCCGCAAAGGAAGAAACAACTGCCCCCGAAAATCACATCAGTAAGGAAGAAGTCACGATCGTTGATGACGAGGAAAGAGAAACCCCTGTCAGATTTATCGGTCAGGCATTTTCTACCTACATTATTCTTGAATACGGCAGCGACAGACTTATGTTTATCGACAAGCATGCAGCACATGAACGGCTGATTTATGAAAAACTAAAAAAAAGAAAAGCGGGCACTGATGCGCAGCTGCTGTTAGAGCCTGTATCAATTACCCTTGAAAAAGAAGAAGCGAGAGTCGTTCTCGAAAACAAAGAAATGCTCATGGATGCAGGCTTTGATGTTGACAGCTTCGGAGAGAGAACAATTATTATCCGCTCCGTACCGATCATGATGGAAACGCTTGATATTACGGAATCTTTTTCGGAAATCGCAGAATATCTCTGTAAGCATAAAAAGCTGGTACTTTCCGAAAAAATGGAATGGATCTATGCCAACACTGCCTGCCGTGCCGCAGTAAAGGGCGGCAACAAAAACGGTCCCGAAGAACTGGTTGACCTTGCCCTGACCCTTGAAAGAAACCCTGACATACGCTACTGTCCCCACGGCCGCCCCATCTATTTCTTCATGACAAAATACGAAATCGAAAAACTTTTCGGAAGAATACAATAATAATGCATAATTCATAATGCATAATGAGTGGTTTGGGAAATTTATTGATTACAGGTGAAAAAATTATGAACGAAATTGAAAAAATTGATGTTGAGTCTCAGGAAACATATCTTACGATCAGAAACAGTGTGATCACTGCACAAAACAAGATCTATTCTGCTGTCAATACGGCAATGGTAACAGCTTATTGGGAAATCGGTGAGCAGATTTATAAAGCATGCGGTGAAAATGTCCGAGCGGAATATGGCAAAAATCTTTTGAAATACCTTTCCGACAGGCTGACGGCTGAATTTGGAAAGGGCTATACTGTCAGAAATCTCCGTGCGATGCGGCAGTTCTATATGCTGTATCCAATTCGGCACACATTGTGTGCCGAATTGAGTTGGTCACATTAACGTGTGCTGATGAGAATTTCAGATAAATCTGCCCGTGATTTTTACACAGAGGAATGTGCAAAATCAATGTGGAGTGTCCGACAACTTGAAAGACAGATTCATACTATGTATTATCAAAGATTGCTTGCAAGTCAGGACAAGGTATCGGTGGCTGATGAAATACAGACCACAGAGCCGAAGCCGGAATATGAAAAAGCGATCAAAGATCCATATGTAATGGAATTTTTGCAAATCAAACCTGATACACATATTTACGAAAGTGACATCGAACAGGCATTATTGACACATTTAGAGGAATTTCTGCTTGAGCTTGGACGAGGTTTTTCATTTGTTGCAAGACAAAAGCGTTTTACATTAGACGGACAGGATTTCTTTATCGATCTTGTATTCTACAATTACATTCTCAAATGTTTTGTTCTTTTTGATCTGAAAACAGGCACGCTCACCCATCAGGACATAGGACAAATGCAGATGTATGTCAATTATTACACAAGAGAATTGATGAATGAAGGTGATAATCTTCCTATCGGCATAGTGCTTTGTGCAGAAAAGAATGACGCTGTTGTAAAATACACCTTGCCGGAGGATAACGACCAGATATTTGCTTCAAAATACTACACCTATTTGCCGACAGAGGAAGAATTAAAGAGAGAACTTCGTCTTGATGAATTTCAAAAACTTGATGATGAAAAATCATGATTGCCGGAGGTGCGAAAAATGGAGAAACAAAAAATCAAACAGCCGATTTTTATTTATCTGCTAATTGTATTCGGTATCTGTTTCGGTTTGGGAATTATGGAACTGATTGCAAACAACGGCCAGTTTTATAACTTTCTGGGAATCGCATTTACATTTATTCCTGTGATCGCCGCAGCAGTTACACGCCGCATCACGAATGAAAAGGCGAAATATCACTTGTCGCTGAAGGTGTGGAAAAATCCGAAGGCGTGATTATTTTCAGCATTTGTTCCGACAATGCTGATGATACCGGGAGTTGTGCTGTATTTCCTTATTTTCAGCCACCAGTACAGCGGCATATTCAGATATGGAATTCGCTTGGGAACAGATGCGGAAGTTCCTGTGGATCATCCGGTACTTATCGCTGCTGTTTGTATCATGATCGCTGCACTGATGATCCCGATCCAGCTGTTGGAGCTGGGAGAAGAAATCGGTTGGAGAGGATATCTTCTCGGTTTTCAGGTGGAAAAATACGGAGAGCGGAAAGCAGTCATCATTAACGGCGTTGAATGGGGCATTTCGCATCTTCCTTTGATCTATTTCGGTTTTAACTACAGTCTGGATAACCCCGGTGCACCATGGACCAATATGCTGATGATGGTTCTTGCCTGTGTGGTTTTAGGGATCATATTTTCATATATTACGATCAAAACCAAAAATTGTATGTATGCTGCCATTATGCACGGTGCAGTGAATATTGTCGGCGAACTGCCTGTTTATCTTACCTATGATATGAAAAGCAGCCTTTGGGGACCGAATCCGACAGGACTTATTGCAATGTCATTTTTACTTGTTTTTGCTGTTATTCTTTTTGCAGTAAAGCTGAATAGCAAGAGTGATGAGAAGTAAATCAATAAACAATGAGTGACAATTTTCTGAGATGGAGGTGTTGAAATGACAAAAGGTGAAAAAAGGGTATATTCCGTTATGACATGGATACAGAACAGCAGTAAAATTGTGTCAGTCATACTGTTTATTGTGTCAGCGGTGCTGATAGGATTGGGAGTGTATTTTTTGTTTATCATTACTGACAATTCTATGAAGGTAAACTCATATACACCGACAACGGCCATTGTAGATTATGCACAAAAAGACAAATCCTACTATTCCGGAAAACGATTAAGGTCTGTATCATCCACGAATAATGTCATTGCACATTATGAAGTTGACGGTGCAGAATATTCTGTACATATAACGGGGTTGGGTGTCAATGAAACAAGATTGCAGCAGGGTGATTCCATAACGGTATATTACAATCCCTCCGATCCATCGCAGGCAATCGTGAAGGCTTCAATGGGATTTGTCACGATAAGTGTTGTGTTTATAATTATTTTTGCTGTTCTGGCAATCGTATTAACAAAAAAAGGAATTAAAATTCTCAATAACGGAATAAAGCTGAATATTCCCGATAAGGATGACCACGGCTTTACATCATATGATGTACCTGCTTACAGAAACACGACAGATTATTATCAGGGTTACTCTGATGAAAACAAGTAAACCGTGAACGGCGGAATGCCTCCGCCGGCTCGCCGGTGCAAACTTTTTTTAGAAAAACATTGATTTACTTACTATAAATGTGTTATAATATAGTATGTTATTTTTGTAATGAAAATTGCAGCGGCATGACGTTCAGGTCGGCTGGTTGTTTTTATACACTCAAAAAGAGGTGTTTGGTGTGACAAATAAAATTGGAATAGAGAATCAGACGGAGACAGAGGTAGAGATCGAAGAAGAAATGAATGAGCCTGAGGAGGTTGCTATCACTGATTCCAAGCTTACTCCCGAAGAACAAATTGCTTTCCTTGAAAGAAAGCTGGAGCAGGCAGAACTTGAAGCAACGGATAAAAATATTGCTTTGATCGAAATGACCGCAGGCAGAAATGCTTTGTATAAATCTTTA
>CACYDD010000068.1 GCA_902773065.1 uncultured Ruminococcus sp.
AGCAAAACTGTGATAACTCCCCTTTCAGAGGAGACAAGATAGTTCTTTCAAGTCGTTTTAAAACTGCAATAGAAGATGTATCTCGCCTCCCCTGAAAGGGGAGGTGGCAAAAATTGCCAGACGAAATTTGGATAAATCACAAATTTAAATAGAAAATAAAACTTGAATCAGCGGAAAAACTTGTGCAATTTTTGACGGAGGGGTTCGAGGGGCAGGAGGAAGTTTCCTACGCTACAGAACTTCAAAGGGAGAATTTTGTACAGTATTTGATTTTTGCTCATTTATACTTTTTTAAAAGTTCCAAAAGGTTTGTCGGTGCGTTGAGAAAAATTTATTTCGTGTCAAGAAGCTTCTTTTTTCCGGCGAGCCGCCGAACCCAATCTCGCGCTCTGGTTTATTGTAAACCATCATTCATTGCCGCGCCATAAACTCCCAGAATTATTTTACGCTAACCTTTTTTACCGCTATCAATCATACCACCCTCTTTTGTTTTTCTGTTTCTGAAAATCCATTTATCATTATTATAAAGAAACATCAGAACTGCCATGGCACAAATGATAAAATAGCCGACAAAGCTGTACACATCGGGAACTTCGCCGAGGAAAATAAACCCGAGCAGTGTCGCAAAAATGATTTGTGAATAATCATATACAGAAATTTCTCTTGCCGGTGCATGACAGTAAGCCGCTGTGATGGAGAACTGTCCGCCTGTTGCGGAAAGTCCTGCACCGAGTAACATCAGAAGCTGCCACCACTCCATATTATGATAGTCAAGAATCAGATACGGCAGCATGGCAATACAGGAAAATGCCGAAAAGAAAAACACAATAAGCGAACCGTTTTCCTTGCGCTGACCGAGAATCCGCACCATAGTATAGGCAAAACCGGCACACATTCCCCCAATCAGACCCATAGCAGACGGAAACAGCTCGATATTCTGAAAAGTCGGTTTGATGATAAACAGCGTTCCGATAAATGCAATAAACACCGCTGCCCCTTGCAGGAATGTCAGTTTTTCATGCAGAAAAATCAGCGAAAAGATAATCACAAAAAACGGTGACATCTTATTCAGTATAGAAGCGTCTGCCAGTGCGATATGGTCGATTGCATAAAAATTACATACAATTCCTAAACTGCCGACAGCAGACCGCAGAAACAGAAATTTGAAATTGCCCTTTTTCCATTTGAAACTGCTTTTGTTTTTCAGCAGAACACCTAAAGCAAAGAAAACCGCTACAAAATTTCTGAAAAAGCATTTCTGCATGGAGGGTACATCCCCCGAAAGTCTTACAAACAAATTCATAAATGCAAAACAGAATGCCGAAAGAATAATATACAATATCGCCTTATACTTTTGGTTAATATTAGTTTTTTCCATGTGAGTCACCTACTTAAAAGATGATTCTATTATAACACAATTCTAAAAGGTAACGAATATAAAAAAATATAAAATTTTCTTGCAATTTGAATGAAAATATGGTAATCTATAATAAATAATACGGAATTATGCGGAGGTTATATCTATGAAACCGGATACAAAGTCCGAAAAAACAACGGAAGACTATCTTGAAGCGATGCTTGTTATCAAGCAGAAAAACGGCTATGTCCGTTCCATCGATGTTGCACAGCATTTAGGCGTCACAAAACCAAGTGTGACTTATACAACCAAACGTCTGAAAGAAAAAGGCTATATCGTAATGGATAAGGATAATTATATTTCCATTACCGATTCGGGTATGGAAATTGCAGAAAAGATTCTGAACCGCCACAATACGCTTTCTGCTTTCTTCATCAGCATAGGTGTGAATGAGGAAACAGCAAAAGAAGATGCCTGCAAGATCGAACATGACATCAGTGCAGAAACCTTTAACGCTCTGTGCAAGTATATTGAAAAGAATAAGGAAAGGGGCTAGGGATTAGGATCTGGGATCTGGGATCTAGGGATGAGGCACTCCGACAAAAAAGCATACCGACAATACACAAAGTACTGTCGGTATGCTTTTTCTTTGGGGTATTTATTTATGTCAGTATAATGTTACGCTTGATGCACAACATTATACTAACCGTATATAACGAATTTAAGTGCAAATTATCCTTCACTACGAAAGTTAATTCTAACGTACATACTTTCCCACGCTTTTCATTGCACATTGAACTATTCTGTTACTTTAAGTTTGAAATCTTTTTTGACGGTTTTCAGGGCTTTGTCTTTGACAAAGATTCGTATATCATAGTCGCCTTCGTTTTCAGGAACAAACTTCGCAGAAGCAGTGGTTGTGCTTGCTTTGCCGATCCTTGTCCATGAGGACTCGGAACTGAGTTTATAATAGTAGGTGTATTTATAATCACCTGCACCGTCCTTTGCCTTTGCTTTCAGGGTGACGGTTTTACCGGCAGCTACCTTTGATTTGCTGACAGTAGACTCGTTTTTCAGCGGAGGATATTTGCTGACTTTCACTGTAAAGTTCTTGTTTTTGCTTGTGCCGTCAATATCAGTGACCTTGACTCTGACAGTGTATGTACCTGTGGAGGACGGCTTGAAATTGGCTGAGGTCGATGTGGTATCTGCTTTTCCGATGGTTGTCCATTTTGTGGCTGTACTCTTTTTATACGAATACGTGTATTTGCATTTGCCTTCGGCTTGATCCGCAGAGCCTGTGAGCTTCAGTGCTTTATTGACATAGCCTGTTTTGGAACTGATCGTTGAGGTATTGACAATATTACTCTTTTTGATTGGTTCTTTTACATACCAGTATGCTTCTGCTCCTGCCGGATTGATCAGGGCTTTGCTTGATTCCATTCGTCCCGATTCTGTATTTCTGGCAGGGTCGGCACAGTAGAACTTACCGTCGGTATAATCTGTCAGAAGAATCGCATGGGGATAATCATAATCATAGGCAACAACGCCCTCGGGGTGCTTTGCAAGAAGCTCTTTCAGAACATTTGCCGCATTGCCGCTCACCTTTTCACATACAACATGAATTCCGCTGTAGGTATAATCCCATATCATACCACCGCACCAGAGTTGCGGCTTGCAGGCGGATTCGGTAATTTTTGACCAGTTTTCATCGCCGCTGAGCAAAGCGGCTCTTCTGAGAAGCATAACATTCGCGGCAAGCGTGCAGGTATATCTTTCCTGCTGCTTTACAAAAACCTTATCTGAATTCAGATCTGTATTATCTGCGGCATTCGTATTATTATCCGTCAGTCCTGATGCCAGTATCGGAAACAATGTGATCAGACACATGATAACGGACAATATTTTAAATTTCTTATTCAAAATAAAACCTCCCATAATCTCAATCATCTTTCTTTTCGTAACGACAGAATATATATTACAATTTTTTAACAATTATTGCAAGAGAAATTACAAATTTTAATCTTCAAAAATTGATTTTTGGAGTTTTATACAAATTATTAAGATTTCTTTAGGTTATTTTATCCTATATTTTGGTGAATAATATTTATTTAATTGTTTTAAAAAATATCATTAAATGGCTGTTTTATCGCATTTATTCAAAATAATTACAAAAAATTAACCTTTATATCAACCGGTTAACCGCAAAAAATCACAGCAGCGCACGTTAGCACACCGCTGTGGAATACTACAAAAAATTCAAACAACTTATTGAAGGCGAGCCGTCATTCGTCTTTGATTTCTGTATTCGGCTGAATTTGCTCATTTACTGTTGCTTGCTTGTGCGACGGTGATTTTATCAAAACTGATTCCTGCCTGACGGTTCACAATATCCTTGATACTGATCGCCGCTGCATCATCCAGCGTACCGCCGTATACCGTTACATTACAATTATCGTTATTGATCGCAGCAAAAACATCATCAAACCCTTTCGATTTTATTTCGTTTTCAATATCGCTTTGTGCCTTTATGTTCGCGGCAAGCTTTTCTGCTGCCTTAACTGCTTCCTTTTTGGCACTTTCGCTTGATGAAGCCGCTTCTATCACATCTGTAAGAGCTTCTACCGCTTTGGCATCACTGTCATTGCGTTTTTCCCTTTCAGCGGCAAAATGTCCGCTGTCACTTCCCTGCTCTGCATTGACCGCTTTGGTGCTTGTTTCGGATTTGCTATCGTCTTTTTTTGTTGCAGAAGAAGCTTTACTGCTTTCCGACTTACTGCTTTCCTTTGAAGATGTTTCGGTGGTAGAAACCTCGGTATTGACATATGTCGTCTGCCCTAACTGCTTGACAGAGCTTTCTTCCGTATCGACTGCTGTGATCGGCTCGGTTGATGAAAACTGCCAGTTCAGATAAACCGCTGCCCCCAACGCTACCACCAATGATGCTATCACTAATTGTCTTTTTCCGAATGTCATACTAATGCCCCCATTTTTATGAATTTAATTTCGTTACGCAGATATGCGATTCTGATATATTCAAAGCTGCCGAAACAGCCTTTGTGATATTTTTACAGACAGCTTCATCGTCACCTCCGTCGCATATAACCAGAACACCCTTGATCTCGGGCATGAGCTGACCGACTGTCAGTGCTTTTTCTGAGCCGTCCTTCTGTCTGATGACAATGCAGGATTTCTTTTCGGTATTCTGTTTATCGGCGTTTTCATCTGTTCCGCTTTTTCTGGAGGTCTCCCTGTCGTTGACATCCACATCGGTCGCATAGATATTCCGTGAAGTACCGTCAATCGTCACCATGACCTTTGTTCTGCCTGCTCCGTCCATACTGGCGATCATATTCCCAAGCTCCTCGCTGATCTCATTACGGTAGGTCGCAAGCTCGGAAGCTGACACATTGCTTTCCTCCACCGTTTCTTCACTGGCGTCTGAGGGCGGTCGGATATAAGACGAAATAAAAATCAAAGCAATACCCACAAGTCCCAATATCACAATAAAGCTCAGTGCTTTCTCATTATTCAGAATATCGGGAAATATCCCCTTTTTCTTTGTCTCTTTCTCACTGCTTTCCTGCACAGCTTCTGTAGCCTTATCCTCCATAATTTCACACTCCACACTCAAAAAAGGGCAGAATAAAATCACCTTTGATACTAACTTCAAAGAGAGAACAAACTTCCCTACACTATCCTAGTCTCTAGCCTCTAGCCCCTAGCCCCTTATTTATCATATGCTTGTTTTTCATAATTAATGACCTGATAACTGAACATTACATTCCATTCCCAGCTCTGTCTGCACTGTTTCTTCTGTCGTAAGTTTTTTGTCTGCATCAAATGAGGAAAGAACAATATCGGCGGATATTTTCCCGATATTGCCGCTGTCGTCGGTGTCTAAGCTGATTTCCGATGAAAGCGGTTCGATCCCCTTTTTTTGCAAAGTCGTATTCAGAAGAATCATCAGCTCCTTTTTGAGCATATTGATCTCTGCATTTTTCATATTTTCTTCTGACGAATATTCGGGTATTGTTTCCGGCTCAATTTCTTTGAATGTATTCACTGCCTCGATCAGCGGCACGATCACGGCGCAAAGCATAAAACCGCCGAGAACCATGCGAACGGTTTTTTCCGGCTTTGAATCCGAAGTCAGCATTTCCGTCAGGCAGGCGATCACAGCACATATTGTTACACATAAAGCCCATGAATATAAATGTTCCATATTTTTCCTATCTTCCCGTTAAAAGTATGATAACTGTGGAAATAATAAAAACCGTAAGTATACAAAGCAATATCGCCGTAAGCATGGCGGCGGCAGAGGATACGGCGGAATAGACCGATTTCATTCTGCTGAGCCCGAGAATATCAGAAGCCGAAGACAGCACGGACAACGATACCTGCCACAGAATACATTCTGTCAGAACCGGCAGGAACAGACAGGCAGAGGCAATGATCACAAACACGCCTGTTCCCGATTTCAGCAGTTCAAGACTGCCGCTGAATGTTGTGATCGTTTCGCTGAGAACTCCTCCGACAACAGGAACAAAGGAGCTTACCGCAAAGCGAAGGGCTCTCTGGCTGACTTTATCCAGTGAAGAGGTAACAAAACTCTGGGCAGAAAGCACCGTTGCAAAGATACTCATCACAAGCGTCAGAAGCCATTTTGTGCATTTATATAAGGAAGAACACAGAACGGACAGATTCAGCTTCGGAGAAAGCGACGAGGTCAGGGAAAGGGCAAGGAATGTATTGAGTACAGGCGTTAAAAGCTTTGAGGAAAGCTGGCTGATGAGCTGTGCCGCTCCCATCAGCATGGTATAGAAGGATGCCGCTGTTGCTTCATGCCCCGAGGAAACCATCAGTCCTGTCATTATGGGAACATACAACAGCATAAATCCTGATGCCCCGTTGATGATTTCAACGCTCCTTGCAATTACCTCACACATCGGAACAACTGCCGCTGTACATACGCATAATGCACCGACAACAGAGCTGACTTTACCGATGGAATTTTCGCCAAGGGTCATATTTGCTCCCTCTGTCAGTGAGCATAAGATCATGATCCCCAGACATACCGCACCTGCCCCCAGCGGTGTGCTGCCTTTGGAACTGACAAGAGATACCACTTTCCCGAAAATTCTTGAAGGATCAACAGTTGTGACTGAATCATAATTCAGGGAATTGATCCCCATCTCAATCAGCATATCCTGTGTTTCCTTCGGCAACGAGGAAAACAGCTCTCCTGCACCGCTGATTGCAAGCTGTTCGCTGTAAATTTCATCCGTATCGTTTTCTTCTGCCGCAAATACCGTTATCGGTACTGACAGCATGATTACCAACAGGAATAATATACATATAAATCTTTTCATAAATTCACCGTACTTTTACTGCAGCAAATCAGCCGCTGTATTCAATATCTTTTCAAACAAAGGCAGCGATATCAGAATAATTGACAGCTTTGCCGCCAGCTCTACTCTTGAAGCAAGTGAACTCTGTCCCATATCACGGCAGCTGTCGGAGGTAAACTGACAGACGGCACATATTCCTATCGTTTTGATCAGTATCAGCCCGTAATCCGTATCAATGCCGACACTGCTGACAAGCTCGCTGATCTCATCAAGAAAGGGCGTGATCTGTAGAACAACGGATAAGAATATGATGATACCGCCTGCAAGAGCTGTCACAAGAGATGTTTCGGGGGAATTTTTTTTCAGTGCGACCGCTGCGATCGCCGACGTGACCGCAACCGCACAAACAGTTAGGATATCCATCAGAATCCGAAAAGCGTCTCGATTGTGGTGAAAAGCTCCGATATTTTTTCCACAAGCATCAGAAGCACCACAACAAGACCTGCCAGCGTTGTCATCATTGCCTGTTCCTCACGCCCCGACCGTGACAGAACCAGACTCAGCACCGCCACAATGATTCCTATGGCAGCAATTTTAAAAATAAAATCTACATTCATTTTTTCCACCCATATTGACAGCGGAGTGCCTCCGCTGTCAATTCACGTATTCGTTCGCTCCGCTCACTACTTTATGATAACCACAATTTTCTTCCCGCGTTTCATATTTCATCTGTGAATCGTAGATCAGAGATGAAGCCACTAACTATTAAATTAGTATCACTGCCGCAAGCGGAGTGCCTCCGCTGTCAATTCACGTATTCGTTCGCTCCGCTCACTACTTTATGATAACCATAACTTTATTCCC
>CACYDD010000069.1 GCA_902773065.1 uncultured Ruminococcus sp.
CATGGTACGGTCGATAGTCCTGATATCCGTAAACTGCTCGATATTTCTGATTTGTGTAGGAGTCAGCTCCGTATCAAATACGATAAAATCAATTTCATTGTCAGCACAGAAATCCCGTATTTCTTCCAATCTGCCCGAACCGATACAGGTTGCGCCGTCAGGCTTGTCACGCTTCTGCATTACTGTTGCTACAGGCTCTGCACCTGCACTTTCCACAAGCTCATGCAGTTCTGCAATAGAACCTTCCGCATCATATTCGCCCGTATCGATTCCTACCAGCAATGAACGCTGTATTTTTTCTTCATTTTCGTATAATTCCACTCAATGCTCTCCTTTAACGATATTTGTGTTAATTAATAATATTAGTCGTAATCCCAATGTAAACGATATTTTCCGCAGTGAAGGCATTTAAAAAGATATCCCTGATACCAACTCTCTTTTTCAAGACGGGTGCGAATAATTTCCTCAATATCGTCAATGAGATTTTCACCGTCAAGTACTTCCTCTATAATTTTCATCTCATTCAGTTCCTTTGAACCGACATGACCGACAAATGCACAGAAATCTCCGCAGTGTGCCCTCCAGTATTCCTGTTGAATACCGCTGTAACCGGGCGTTCTGTGTATCAGCTCATCAAGCTTTTCCTCATCCTCAACACCTTCATCTATTGATTCAGAATCATGAAATTCTCCGTCAAACATTTTGGCAGCATTGCCGTTTTTGATACATTCAGGACAAAGACAACTGATTTCTTCTTCTGAATAGAACGGACCATCATAGGTGATATTTGTAAGCTTTTCACAGCAATCACACATCTCAGGTTCGGCCAGTATTTTAAATTCTCCTGTACCAATCGGGTCAGGGTGATACTTGAATTCGGGTATTCTTCTGTCGGACATAAATATCTCCTTACATCTTATCTTTCAGACAGTCATCAAGACTTCTATTCAGTCTTTCCTTCATTTCTTCCAGCTTGTGTTCATCAGGCTTGTTTTCATTATTATACATCTTTTCCATCGGCAGCCACCAGACAGGTCCTTTTCCGTTATTGCCGTACTCGCCTAAATCACCGCTTTTTCTTGGAAACAAATGCCAATGCAGGTGTGTTTCGCCGTTGCCGAGACATTCGTAATTCATCTTTTCCGCACCAAAAGCATCAGACACTGCTTTTGATACCAGTATCATTTCTTCCATGAATTTTGCAGCAAATGTCTTATCAAGCTGAAACAGCTCTGTTTCATGCTGTTTGCACAGAAATAATGTGTAGCCCTCAAAATGCTGATTGTCGCCCATCACAACATATCCGCTTTCCAGTTCCCTTACGAAATAAGGATTCGTACCGCTTTTTATCATACCGATCCTGTCACAGATAAAACACATTTTCTTTTGCCCTTTCCTATAGTAATAGTGCCACCATTCTGATGGCACTATTTTTGCTGATATCTCATATTCATCATACAGACTTGACGCACACATCATTATGAATTATGCATTATTTTGCTCCGTATTGTTCGTAGTAGGCATCGATTGCGGCTTTGAGTTTATCGTCAATGATTACCTTGCCGTTGTATTCTTTATTGTAGAGATGTTCGATCACCTCAGCCATGGTAACGATCGCGGTTGTTTTCAGACCGTATTTTTCCTCGATCTCTTTCAGCGCACTCTTTTCGCCCTGACCTCTTTCCATTCTGTCAACAGAAACAACCAACCCGACAGGGGTGATATTGCCCTGTGCCTTGATGATCGGGAGCGTTTCTTCAATAGAAGTACCTGCTGTGGTAACATCCTCGATAATAACGACCTTGTCGCCGTCATTGATCGGACTACCAAGGAGAATTCCTTTGTCGCCGTGGTCTTTGATTTCCTTGCGGTTGGAGCAGTAGCGGATATCGGTGTCATATTTTTCGCTGATGGCAATAGTTGCCGCTACAGAAAGCGGAATACCCTTATAAGCAGGACCGAACAGCACATCAAAGTCCAGACCGAATTTATCATGTATCGCCTCAGCATAATAGCCGCCAAGTCTGCGGAGCTGTGCGCCTGTGCGGTAAAAGCCCGTGTTCACAAAGAAAGGTGTTTTTCTTCCGCTTTTGGTGACAAAATCTCCGAATTTCAGCACCTGACAGTCAACCATGAATTCAATGAATTCCTTTTTGTAATTTTCCATATTGTTGATACCTCCGTACAATTTTAATAATATTATCATACCATACTTTAACTATTTTGTAAACAATAAATCAATATTTTGCTGTCAAAACCAACTGTCACCATTCTACGTTATGCTCTGCCAAAACATCTGAAAAATCACATCTTTTTAAAGCCTCGGAATCAATGCAGATATCCAGTTCATCCTCTTCATAATATTCAGAAATATTATCATGAAGGTCAAGGTGCAGCAAAACCATATCATACTGATTTTCTGAAAGAGCAGATTTATACAAAAGAAAACCCGATTGATCGTTGTCTTTCCGAAAACGCTCATCCGAAATTTCCTGAAACGTCAGTGTCTTATCAAGCACAATTCCGAGTTCCTCCGCTGACGAGAACATTACTTCATCAATATTTTCTGTTGACAATATTTCAGTTCGTTCAAACGCTAACGGGATAACACTTTCTTTATAAAAAAGTTCACCGACTTTCATTGCAGAAATTTTGTCTGCTAACGGAATATCAAGCTCACGAATTTTTTCCTCGGACAAATCATAATTGATTTCTTTGTGATACACCACTTTCGCATGACAGATTTCCTCTTCATCCTCCACAAAAAACTGGAGCATACCCTCTCTTGGCAGATATTCATTCTCAGGCAGATCACATAGCATAATCTGCATTAACATCACCATTTTTTTGCCGTTTTCGGAAACAGGATAAGGTTGTTCCGGCTCCCAGTAGGGCAGACCGCCGAGTTTACTGAAAAACAAGGTCGGTTCTGCATCATGATGAGATATGATTTTGATCACTTCTCTGTTTGCCTTTTGCCTGATAGCTTTAAGCAACATTTCAAGTTCTTCAGTGGATGGAAGTATCGGTTTTCTGAACAAATATATCGACTTCTTATTTGACTGTTTAACAAAATATGCCAGAAAAACCAAAAATATACCAACCAATATTATCAGGGAAAATAATACAGTTATACCAACATAAGTCCCAAGACCATATTTTTCATCATTCGGATAACCGATCCACCCTGCGATCATCAATACAAGTGAAGAAGAAATCAGAAAAATACCCAAACAGAAAACAACAATATTTTTCTTGTATCGATACTGCTGCCGTCCGTATCTTATCATTGCGACCGCAATAATTGCTGTTCCAAAAGTATGCGGCAGGAGCATAATATTTTCTGTGAAACTAAATGCTGTATCTGCCAGCATCATAATGATGTATGCAGTAAGCGAAGCAGAGTAATACAATAACAGAGCGGCGATCAGATCCAGAATAATTCTTTTTACAAGACTCTTTTTTCTTTTCAGGAAATTATCCCAGCCACTTAGTTTGATATGAGTGTTATTATTTTTCTCAATCGTAATGTTATGGCTGTCTAAATCTGTGAGAAAATCCATCAATGCAGCTGTATCCGCTAATTTCATGCTGTATTCATAGTGATTATCCGTAAAAACAATTTCAAACTGTTGTTCTGTTTCGGATATAGTAAAATTCCATTGTTTTGTTCTTCCGATAATTGTTCCATCAACATAAGAAAGTGATAAACAATTACGCCTTTTATTAAACCAATCATATATTTCCAGTAAGTTTTTTACCATTTCAATCCCCCATTTCAGATATACGAAAAAATCCTGTCCGTTAGGACAGGATTTATATAAAAGGGACTCACACCCTGAAAACTGAATAAAGAGAAGCAAGTAAAATCCAAGAAACTACTTGGACAAGCCCTCGACCTATTAGTACTGCCAAGCTGAACATCTCACGATGCTTACACACGCAGCCTATCAACCTTGTAGTCTA
>CACYDD010000070.1 GCA_902773065.1 uncultured Ruminococcus sp.
CGATATTATTGACTGCAGCAACATAAAAGCCGGTGACTGTATTGTAGGACTTGCTTCCTATGGCAAAGCAACATATGAAGATAAAGAGAATTCAGGAATCCGCAGTAACGGACTTACGCTTGCTATCAACAGCTTGCTTTGTCCTTATTACCGTGGATACCCGGAAGTTATGGATGGTACCATTGACCCTAGTAAGCTCTTTACTGGCGAGTACCACCTCGAAGATAAGCTCGACGGTTCTTCCCTTACAGTCGCTGAAGCTATTTTATCTCCTACAAGAACATATTTGCCAGTTATTCGTGATATTCTGGCTGATAGAATTCCTGTACACGGAATTATTCATTGTTCAGGTGGAGGTCTCACAAAATCTATGAATTTCGGCGACGACCTCACATATGTGAAAGATGATGTATGGAAGATTCCGACTCCGCCAATTTTCCAGGCAATTCAGTATGCAAGAGGTATTGATGATTACCATATGTTTAAGACTTTTAACATGGGTATTGGCATGGAAGTATATGTTCCTTCCGTTGCAGATGCTGAAAAGGTTATAACATGTGCTGGAAAATACGACATTAAAGCTCATATCATCGGTTACGTTGACGCATGGGCAGACAAGAGTCACGTCAGAATCGGAGACTGTGACTACGAAAAATAATAAGCAAAATCCCAAATTAATGGCGATAGTTCAGCTGAACTATCGCCATTATTACATATTTATATAAAATATCCTATATAAATATTATTTATTTTATTTGATCTAAAACATCGTCAAATGTTATAATTATATTAGATTAAATTAAGAATAAGGGGAGTGAAGACTATGAAAATAATAAAAATGAAATGCGAACATTGTGGTGCAACTTTAGATGTAAATACAGAACTTGATAAAATTTATTGCGACTACTGTGGATCTGAAATACTAATTGATGATGCTGCATTAGAATTACGAAGAATTGAAGAAGTAAAACTTCATGCAAGGAAACAAAATCATGAACAGACAATACAGGAACAAAAAGATTTTGAAGATCTTAGCGCTGTTAACAACTTTAAAAAAGGAAAACTAAGTAAAGTTCTTTTGGTATTTGCTGCAATATGTGGAATTGTTACGTTTTCACATGGATTCAGTTTAGCTGGCGTAATAGCTTTTACTCAAACTGCTCTATTTATTTTTTCTTGGCTCCTTGGTATGCAAATTATAAAACACAAAAACAAAAAACTATACTTAATTTTAGCATTAATTGGATTTATGCTGATTATTCCTTTTTTTTCAATAGGAAATAGAACTTCACATGAATCACATGAAAAAGATAACTTTTCAACAAATTACGAAAAAATTAATTTGGACGATATTTATCTTAAAGACCAATTATTCGATGTAAAAAATCCAAACGGTAAAATTTATACCAACTCAAAAAATGGATTATATATGACCCTTAACAAAGTTGATCAGAAAACATATGAATCGTATAAAAAAGATTTAACCGATAAGGGATATACTATTGATGTTGAAGATAAAACCGATACCTGGTTAGCATATAATAGCGAAGGTTACAAAATATATTTAATTTGGTATAATGTTGATAACAAATTAACTGTTGATTTAGACTCTCCAATAACAATGAGTGAAATTCAATGGCCAACTACAGGTCTTGCAACGAAAGTTCCAAAGCCAAACTCTTCATTGGGTAATATATCATTGGACAATAGCGAAACGTTTGGTGCGAATATCGGAAACACTACAAAACAAGATTTTGAAAATTATATTAAAGCGTGTCAAGATGCTGGATATGTAAACAACCATTCAAAAAGTGAGAAAAGATATTCTGCAACTAATAATGATAATTATGAAGTTGTTATAGAGTATCATGGTAACAATACCATATATGTATCTGTCCATGCTCCTAAAGAAGAGAAAACAAACAATAATTCAATTAATAAAGAAGACAATAAAAGCGAAGAAAAAACCTCTTCAAATAATAACTCCTCAACTAACAATTCATCAAATAATAACTCA
>CACYDD010000071.1 GCA_902773065.1 uncultured Ruminococcus sp.
CAACATATATCTCATAATATCAGTTATCTCTCGATAATAGCCGTCAACGCTGCCCTTGGACATCGGCACATCATATTCATCTATCAAAACAATAACCGGTTTCCGGTAATAGTCATACATCATGCTCGTGAGCAAAAACAAACAATCCGTTAAATCAGTATTACTTGATTCACGCATCAGAAATGAATCAAAAAGTTTTTCTTGCGGCTTTGTCAGATAAGGATTATCTTTTACCAGATAATCATGTGACTCATACAATTTGGATATAATGGATTTAATTCGTTCTGCTGCATTATTAAAGTCAGTGCCGCCAACTTCTTTAAAACTGATCAGTATCGTCGGATACTGATTCATCCATTTTTCGCAAAGTTCTTCATCTTCAGAAATTTCAAGTCCTTCAAATATTGCTTTACTGTCTTTTCGGATATCAAAGAAACTTTCAAGCATGGACATATTCAAAGACTTACCGAAACGTCTCGGGCGTGTGAATAGTGTCACTTCTGCACCCTCGCTGAGAATCTGACCGATTAGGTCTGTTTTATCTATATAATAGTTATTATCTTTTCTGATTTTTTCAAAATCACTTTTTCCTACAGGCATTACATATTTTTTCATAAACTCCGCTCCTTCCTCTCAGATTATTATTATTGTAGCATACAATCATCTGTTTATCAATCAAAATTAAAGACAAAATCATTGAATATTGTATCAGAACTACACCCTGAACATTACTATTCAGGGTGCAGTTCCATATAAATTCTGCTAATACCTTAACCATAGTATAATGCTTCTATCTCCTCCTGATAACTGGTTTTAAATTCCTGAGACACAAATTCATAAAATTTCATCAATGACTCATTGATGAAAAACTCAGCATCTTCCAATGGTTTCATAATGCTGGTTCGCATAATTTTTCTGACTTCATCATCCCCCTCCAACTGCATCATTTCTATAAATTCACAATACTTCTTAATTACTTCATCACAGTCTTTTCTGGACAGCAATAGATACAACACATTAAAAACAGCCCAGTACATGAATTTATATACATCAACATTTCCTTCTTCATCACTACACAACCGCAGAAGACGAATTTTTTCAGGAAATCTTTCTATCAGTATATCAATACATTCTTCAATATTCATCATATCTATTACCTGCTTTCATTTTATTTTATAGCTATATTGTACAATAAATTGCTGATATATTCAATATATTTTTTGCTATTTTATAAATTATGAATTTTAATAAAAATAAAATCTTCGAAATTTTAATTCTTGATTCGCATAATTAGTTATAAAAAATAAATTTTCAAAAAAATTTTAAAAAGTTGACCTTTTCGGGTCAACTTTTTCCGTTTTGAGAGGGACTATTGAAAAGGGCTTCTTAAAAATCCAACAGATTTGAATGGCAGTACACCTTTTGTACAGAGCAGATTTCGCTCAATAATTAATGCAAATGATTCGGTTTGATGCCCTTATCAAAAAATTCAAAAACAAAGGAGTTATATATAATGCTTAATTTTGATTCAATTACTGATTCATTTTCAGAACCCCTGTTTGTATACAGTGGTTCAACATTTGACGGTTGTATTTCCCTTGAAGATCTGCACAAAAAGCCGTTTTATATTTCAGAGGGTGATGAACTCATACTCTTTATCCAAAAGAAAAGTAAGAAAAATTCGACCGAAAAAGAGGAACAAGCACTATCGTTTACTTTCACCTGCAATGATGAGATAGCAGGAAAATATCCGTTCAAGCTTTCCCCCGAAACAACAGCTTCACTGAATGGAGATTACGACTATTATGTTTGCCTGAAATTTGCAGACGGCGATAATTATCAGATTGTACCTCATACAACGCTTCGTGCTTCCGTCCCCTACGGTGTAATTGAGTATTATGAGGAAAAAAATCATATCCATGCAAGAGTTCCGAGAGTGATGGCAGAAAGCGGTTATGAACCTGCATTGTTTGAAACCCAAGAATTTATCGAAAATACAGAAAGTTCAGATAATCAGTCGAATATCCGTATCAGGCATATCAGAGGAGCAGATATCGTTATGATCAGTAACAATTTTGATCCGGACAAAACATCTCCGACAGAATTGATTGCTGAGATCAATAATAAGCTTGAATATTACGGAGCAAAAAATCCGTATATTACCGGTTTTTTCTACAGCAGCCTCCTTCCCTATCAGAGTGACTATAAAGCTATTGTGAAAGAAGCTTTCGGACAGAGATTTATTGACGTTGAAGAAATACTGAAAACACCTGTTCTTTCAGAACATTCCGAACTGATCGTTTCAAGTATTGCTTTTGATCTGATCAGGCAGAAACCAACAGAAGAAGATATTCTCAAAATCATGCACAAAGAATATCCTGATTGTATCATGCAGGATGAAAGAAATTTTAATGACAAGGGCCGCTATGCGGTAGCAAAAATAATCATTAAGGAGGCTATGAATAATGGCATATAACAGTTTTGATAATTACTACAGTGATGAAAACGGTAACATACACAGAAATATCCCTCTTGGCACTTCACCGCTGGATGCCTATGTAAGAACAAACCAAAGGATGACAGAAGAAGTTAAAAAAATTGATGAACGTATTGACGAAACAAATGTTAATATTCAAAGTGAGTTCCAAAGACTGGAAAATGATATTACTGATGTTTCTATTACAGCAAAAAATCATCTTGACAGTGCCGTTATTACCATAAACAACGATATTGACCACCTTACAAACGGCTTAAACTCTGAAATAATCAATGTAAACAATAGAATAGATAATACTGCTGATATTATTAATTCCTCCATTAATACTGAAATTAACAAAGTTAATAATCGTATGGATAATATCATTGCCAACAGTTCCGATACGGAAGGAAACAGCGAACTGATTGACATCAGAACAGGTGCGGACAATACTGTATATGAAAGTGCGGGCAGTGCAGTAAGAAATCAGATTAACGTATTAAAAAAAGAACTCAATAAACAAATTATGCCTTCTGCTATTAGTTATTTACGAACTGAAACCATAGATATAACCAATATGACTTCAAAGATTTACATCGGAGGTTATATTGCTGAATACTTTACTGATGAAGACAATCTGCAAAAATATTTATTAATCCCTACCGGTGGAAATCATATTCTTATGGAATATTTAGTAGATTTTAACAATGACCTATATATCGATATTCCTTTAACCACTGAAA
>CACYDD010000072.1 GCA_902773065.1 uncultured Ruminococcus sp.
GAAAACAGTGTTGCTTGTGACGGCTGCAAAAGCGAAGCACGAATCTGCTGCAACTATGTTGTGACAGCTCAACAGCGTTACAAGGACAGAATCAAAGTCATTCTTGTCGGGGAAGAACTGGGATACTGATGATGTGATAAAAAAGTGCGTACAAAATAAGCATAGAACTATTGCATTTTTTGTTGATTTGGTATATGATAGAAAGGTAATATTTTATATTTATCAATTTTATAAATTGGAGGAAATTTAAAATGAAAATTCTGGTAATCAATGCAGGCAGCTCTTCTATGAAGTATCAGCTGATTGATATGGAAAACGAAAGCACACTTGCAAAAGGAAACTGTGAAAGAATCGGTATCGACGGTCATTTTAAGCATACCACAAACGACGGAAGAAGCACGGAATACGATGTTGAAATGACAAATCATACAGAGGCTTTTATGCAAATTAAAAATGCTCTTACAGATGAAAAAGTGGGCGTTATAAAGGAACTCAGTGAAGTTTCCGCAATCGGTCACAGAATCGTACAGGGTGGCTCAATCTTTAAGGAATCAACACTTGTCAATGACAAGGTAATTGAGGATATCGAAAGCCTGATCCCGCTCGCACCGCTCCATAATGCGGCTCATGTTCAGGGTATAAGAGCTTGTATCGATGTTTTCGGCAAGGATGTTCCCGAAGTTGTTGTATTTGATACAGCATTCCATTCCACGATGCCGCAGACAGCGTATATGTATGCTGTTCCGTATGAATATTACGACAAATACGCCGTTCGCCGCTATGGTTTCCACGGTACATCTCACAGGTATGTTTCTGCCCGTTGTGCAGAACTTCTCGGCAAGGATATCAAAGACCTTAAGATCATCACCTGCCATCTCGGCAACGGTTCTTCCATAACAGCTATTGACGGCGGCAAGGTAGTAGATACCAGTATGGGTCTGACACCGCTTGACGGTATCATGATGGGTACACGCACAGGCTGTCTTGACCCGTCCGTTGTTACCTTTATCGCAGAAAAAGAAGGTCTTTCACCGTCAGAAATGGATACGCTCCTCAACAAGAAATCAGGCTTCCTTGGCATTTCGGGTATTTCAAGCGACGACAGAGATGTTTCCGCCGCAGCCGCAGAGGGTAACGAAAGAGCACAGCTTGCCATTGATATGCTGGAATACCAGATTCTGAAATACATAGGTGCATATACAGCCGTTCTCGGCGGTGTTGATGCGATCGTATTTACCGCAGGTATCGGCGAAAACCAGAGCAGTCACCGTGAGAATGTCTGCCACAAGCTCGGCTACATCGGTGTAGAAATTGATGATGAAGTCAACGCTAAGGCAATTCGCGGCGTTGAGGGCAAAATTTCCACACCAAACAGCAAGGTTGACGTTCTTGTTATCCCCACCAACGAAGAAATCGTTATCGCAAGAGACACAGCAGCACTTGTTAATGCATAATTCATAATGCATAATGAACAGCAGGGGAAGTTCATACATACTTACTCAGTATTTCAGGAGGGCAGGCATTTTTGCTTGCCCTTTTTAGAATCAATGTATTCTTCGGGAGGGAAGAGCATGGGAATTTACTTTAACCCTGACAGTCAGGCATTTCAGAGAAGACTCAGAAACAGGATTTTCGTTGACAAAAGCACACTGATTGATTTTACAAATGACAGGCTGATGTCCGATGACGGTTATATTTGTGTCAGCAGACCAAGACGTTTCGGAAAATCGACAACGCTTGATATGCTGGCGGCTTATTACAGCAGAGAAGCAGACTCAAAAGAAATATTTGACAAACTGAAAGTGTCACAAACAGATGACTATGAGAAGCATCTGAATCAATATCATGTGATTTATTTTGATATGCAGCGGTTTCTGAATTCTGCCGAAAATGACATTGATAAAATGATAACTCTGATATCGGAAAGTATTATAGCAGAAATAACGGAGTATCATACAGATTGTAATATCAAGGAAACGAGACTTTCCGCTTTTCTCGAAAAATATTATTATACCCAAAAAATCCCCTTTGTGTTTCTGATTGATGAATGGGACTGTGTATTCAGAATTATTCAGGGCGACGAAGAAAAGAAAAAGGTATATCTTAATTTTTTGCGTGATTTATTAAAAGGTCAGACCTATGCTGCACTTGCATTTATGACAGGGATTCTGCCAATCAGGCAGTACGGACAACATTCTATTCTGAATATGTTTCTGGAATATTCCATGCTTCATTCTTTTGCGCTGTCGCCTTATGTAGGATTTACAGATAAGGAAGTAAGAGGATTATGTGACCGATACGGAGCGGATTATCATGAAATGAAGGACTGGTATGACGGTTACAGTCTGGATGGCACGGAGCTTTACTGTCCGAAATCCGTTGTTTGCGCTCTTGAAAATAAAAAATATATCAACTATTGGGCAAGAACGGAATATTATGCGGCACTGGAAAAATATATCACCATGAATATAAAGGGGCTGAAAGATATTGTGATTAGCCTTTTAGCAGGCAACAGGGTATCTGTCAATCCTGATAAATTTTCCAATGATATGTTTGAAGTAAAAAGCAAGGACGATGTACTTACACTGCTGGTACATCTCGGTTATCTGGGATATCTGGAAGAGAATTCCGAAGTAATGATTCCGAACAGGGAAATTGCAAAGGAATTTGTATCGAGTATTGAGGATAATGAAGATTTTTCGAAAACAAATGCGGCAATAACCGCCTCAAAAAAATTGCTTGAATATACACTCAGAAAGCAGGCGGACAAGGTTGCAGATGAGTTGGGAGAAATTCACAGGAAAAACACAGCACCTCTGCATTACAGTAATGAACAATCACTCAGAATGGTGATACTCCTTGCCTATTACTATGCAAGGGAGCATTATCAGATTATACAGGAAATGCCGTCAGGTGACGGATTTGCAGATGTGATGTTCATACCGAAGCACAATACCGACCCGAATGTTTATCCGCCTATGATTATTGAGCTGAAATGGAATGAAGATGCTGAAACGGCGATTGCACAGATAAAAGCAAAAAAATATTTTGAATCTCTTGCTGATTACGGCAGTGTTCTCTTAGTTGGTATCAGTTATGATAAAAAAACAAAAACACATAGTTGTGAAATTGAAGATTATGAGCTGAAATAAACAGGAACGGAAGAAGTCAATGAACGGTACTGAAAACAGAAAAATCTCCGCTGTGATATGCGAATACAATCCTTTTCATAACGGGCATGAATATATGATAAAAAAAATGCGTGAGGATGGGGCAACACATATTGTGGCCTGCATGAGCGGCAATTTTACCCAGCGTGGAGAAGTGGCGGTGTTTGACAAATATACAAGAGCAATGGCGGCACTATCATGCGGTGCGGATTTAGTAATGGAACTGCCTGTGAGCTTTGCGTGTTCGTGGGCGGAGCGGTTTGCATTTGGCGGTGTTTATCTGCTTGATGCTCTCGGCTGTGTTGATGAAATTGCATTCGGCAGCGAATGTGGGGATATTTCCAAACTGAAAACAGCGGTTTGTGCAGTCAATAATGACAGCATGAAAACGGTGCTGAAACAATATCTTGATACAGGCATGACCTTTGCCGCCGCAAGACAAAAGGCTGTGGAGAAAATCTATGGTAAAGAATTATCAGAAGTTTTGTCCTCGCCGAATAATATTTTAGGAATTGAATACATCAAAGCATTACAGCAAATCGGCAGTAAAATACAGCCGCATACGATTTTGCGTACCGGCACAGCCCATGACAGCACCGAAATAAGAGGAACAATGACAAGTGCAGGGCATATCCGACAAATGATAACGGCAGAAGAAAATTATACTGCATATATTCCCGAAAAGGCGGCAAAACTTTATTCCGAAACAGAAAATCTGTCACCGAAAGAGGGCAGAATGGCAAAGCTTGAGGGTGCAATACTTTATCAGCTGAGAACCATGAACAAAAAGGAACTTGCAGAGCTTCCTGAAGTGGGTGAAGGGCTTGAAAACAGGATTTATGAATCAGTCAGAAAAAGTACGAACCTGAACGAACTGATTGATTATATTAAAACAAAGCGTTATACCCATGCACGAATCAGACGCATGATTATGTATGCATTTTTAGGATTCAAAAAAAATAATTTGCAGACCTTGCCGCAGTATATCAAAGTACTCGGATTGAATGATAAAGGTCGGGAGATACTAAAAGCCGCAAAAAATACCGCAAAGCTGTCTTTGGTGATGAAATATGCCGATGTTCGTTCTCTTTCCGATTCGGCAAAAGAGATGTATGATTTTGAATCCCGATGTGATGATGTTTATGCACTTAGCGGAAAAAAAACGGATATCTGCGGAAGAAACTGCACCTCGCCAATTATTATTTTATAAAGCAGTCATAATGACAGAAAGAACGCCATATAATTTTATAAATTTCTTGAATTTACACATAAAATATGTTATAATCTAAACGATTATTTGTTTTTGGAGGAATGATTGTTTTGTCGCTTAATGTGAAGGAGATCGCATCCGAAGAGTTTGGAAACTGTGCATTGCTTACGACAGAGAATTTTGAAGTGATTGTGACTCTTGATTACGGTCCGAGAATTGTCAGTGCACAAAAAACGGGCGGAAAAAACCTGATCTATAATGAAGTTGATCCTGATCTTAATATCAGTCACGGACATAAAATGGGAATTACGGTTGACCGCAGTACCAACAGGATCTACTGTGACAATTCAGCGGTTCGTTATACCCCTGAAGCGGAGGGAGTACATTTTTTTCAGATCATTACCGAACCGGTACATCTTGAAGTTGCAATGGATATCATTTTTTCCGATGACAAGGACAGCTTTACGGTAGAGCATAGTGTATTCAATAAATCGAAGGATGAGGTAAAGATTTCCATCTATACCGAAACGCCTTTCCAAAATGATGGTTTTGTGTTTATTCCGCAGAATGTCATCAAAGACCCTGAAAGACCGAGCCGTATTCTGACCCTGTGGGAGGATTGTAAATGGTCAGACAGCCGCCTGTTCATTGGTGACGAGTATGTTACAGTTCATTCGGAAACTGCCGATGACGGTCAGTTTGTGGATATCAACAAGATAAAACCAAGGCTGAAAATCGGCGTGAATGACACAGATGGCATTGATGGTTATATCAGTGACAGCGGTATTTTTATCAAAAAATATGTTCACAACAGAACGGCACTTTATCCCTTTTATAATTGTTCGGCTTTTGCCACAGCACATGAGGGCTTTCTGAGTATACAGACCACAAGTCCGTTTTATCTGATTGCAGCCGATGAATCTGCACGTAATGAAGAAATATGGCATTTTGCGGAAAACAGTGAAAAAATCGGGTATCAGGATGAAGCTACAATTAAAAAAATCATACAATAACAAAACAGTCACAGATGACAGAAATCTGTGACTGTTTTACTATTTTATTTAAACCGAAAATGAGAAGAACGGTATATAGGGAGATACAAAAACAGCAACCGTTCCGCAGATGATA
>CACYDD010000073.1 GCA_902773065.1 uncultured Ruminococcus sp.
ATAATGAAGGAGGAGTATCAATGTGTGAACTGATAGACAGAATCGAAGCCAGAGGTGTAGCAAAAGGTAGAGCAGAAGGCAGAGCAGAAGGCAGAAGCGAAATTGTCAGAAGTCTGATAGAAATCGGGCGTTCCATCAAAGAGATCGCCGAATTTTTCAAAGCTGATGAAGAAGAAATCAAACGTCTGATTTCGCACGGGTAAGCAGACACTAAGTGATGAAAAATAAGATTACAAAGAGGAAAAGCGTTGACAGACTTTTCCTCTTTTGATTTGCAAAAAAATCTTAAATGGATTTAAGGTTATGTTCATTTCTGATTAAAAAACAGGTGATATGATATTGCAGAAAGACATACTGAATGGAAGTGAAATTTTGGAAAGAGAATTAATTCAACATACGCTTGCACCGGTGTATGACGAAAATTCAGAAATACTGATTTTAGGTACAATGCCGTCTCCGAAATCAAGAGAAAACGGCTTTTATTACGGTCATCCGCAAAACCGCTTCTGGAGGGTGCTGTCCGAGGTTTTGAACGAGCCGCTGCCGAAAAGTAATGAGGAAAAGAAAGCTATGCTGCTCATGCACCATATTGCCCTTTGGGACGTGCTGAAAAGCTGTACGATCGAGGGGGCGGACGATTCTTCCATCAAAGACCCTGAGCCGAACGATATCGCATCACTCATTGAAAAGACCAATATCCGTTATATTTTCACCACGGGAACAAAAGCGTATTCGCTCTATAACCGGTACTGCAAAAGCAAAACAGGAATCAACGCCATTCCTCTGCCCTCCACAAGTCCTGCTAACAGAAGATACTACAACGATGAGGATGTTTTAAAAGAATATAGTGTTTTGCTTGCTTATATGGGGTGATTTGTGTTATAATGTATGAGTATAAATCAACAATTTTGAAATGAAGGGAATATTAATTTATGAAATTTGTTTCATGGAATGTAAACGGACTGAGAGCCTGTATGCAGAAAGGCTTTATTGATGTTGTCAATGAGCTGAAACCTGATTTTATGTGCGTTCAGGAAACAAAAATGCAGGAGGGTCAGGCGGAAGTGCCGCTGGAAGGTTACAATAAATATTTCAACAGTGCTGAGAAGAAGGGTTATTCCGGTACAGCAATATTTACACCTCATACACCGGAAAGCATTACCTATAACGGCATGGATATAGAAGCACATTCCCACGAGGGCCGGATGATCACGCTTGATATGGGGGCATTTTATCTTGTGAATGTCTATACGCCGAATGCAAAGGACGGACTACTCAGAATTGATTACCGAATGGAATGGGAAACCGACCTGAGAGAATACTTGATGAAGCTTGATAAGGAAAAACCCGTGATCTACTGCGGCGATCTGAATGTTGCTCATAACGAGATCGACCTGAAAAACCCGAAAACCAACAGGGGCAATGCCGGTTTCTCCGATCAGGAGAGAGGAAAGATCGCGGAGCTTTTAGACAGCGGCTTTACCGATACATTCCGCTATCTTCACCCTGACGAAACAGGCAGATACAGCTGGTGGTCATACCGTTTCAATGCGAGAAAGAACAATGCGGGATGGCGTATTGATTATTTTATTGTTTCTGACAGGATCAAAGATAAGATCACTAATGCGGAAATCCTTTCCGATATCTATGGCAGCGACCACTGCCCCGTCATGTTAGAAATTAGTATTTAGTGATTAGTGGTTAGAGGTCAGGAGTTTGAGTTTGTCCAACATTCCTAATTCCTCATTCCTCATTCCTAATTTAAAAAAAGAGGTGTATTTCATTATGATTGAGGTTAAAGATCTGACAAAATATTATGTAAAGAACAAAGCACTGGATCATGTCAGTTTTTCGCTGAAAGAGGGAGAAATTCTGGGATTTCTCGGACCCAACGGTGCAGGTAAATCAACAACGATGAATATTATCACAGGTTATCTGTCAAGCGACAGCGGCAGTGTGAAGATCGACGGAATCGATATACTCGAAGAGCCGAAAGAGGCGAAAAAAAGAATCGGCTATCTCCCGGAACAGCCGCCGCTTTATAATGATATGACGGTGCAGAAATATCTTGAATTTATGTTTAAGCTGAAAAAGGTGCGTTTGCCGATGAAGGAGCATATCAATTCCATATGTGAACAGGTAAAGATCAGCGACGTGAAAGAGAAAATCATCAAGCATCTTTCCAAAGGTTACCGCCAGAGAGTCGGTCTTGCGCAGGCTCTTTTAGGAGATCCTCCTGTGCTGATCCTTGATGAGCCGACAGTTGGTCTTGACCCGATACAGATCGTTGAAATACGCAGACTGATCAGGGATCTCGGCAAACAGCATACGGTGATCCTGTCCTCGCATCTTCTTTCGGAAGTGCAGGCAGTATGCGATAAAATACTGATCATCAACCACGGCAAGATCGTTGCCGATGAGCTTACTTCCTCTATCACACAGACAGGCTCTTCTACAGTAAGCCTTGAACTGATCATAGAAGGCCGCCGTCAAACAGTACATTCCATACTGCAAAAGGTGGACGGCGTGATCAAGGTGACAGACAAGGGCGAATGTGAACGCGGCTGTTATGAATTCAGGGTTGACAGCAGGAGAGATGTCAGAAGGCTGATCTTCCGTGCCTTTGCTAAAACGGATTTTTCCATTCTTTCCATGCGTCCTGTAGAGCAGTCGCTTGAAGATATCTATCTTGATATTATTACAGGTAAATCAGATACAGAGGAGGCTTCGTGAAATGTCAGCAATATTCAAGCGTGAATTCGGTTCGTATTTCAGCTCGCCTGTCGGCTATGCTGTACTTGCCGCCTATATGTTTTTCAGCGGTATCTTTTTCTATGTGCAGTGCCTGTTTTTAGGCTCGTCCAGTATGACAATGGTGTTCCAACAGATGTTCTTCATCGTGCTTTTTGTCATTCCGCTTATCACAATGAGAACATTTTCGGAGGAAAAACGGCAGAAAACCGAACAGGCTCTTCTGACTGCACCCGTCGGGGTTCCTTCCATAGTCGGTGCAAAATTCCTTTCTTCACTGGCAATGTTTGCCCTTTGTCTTTGTTCCTATCTTATAGAGGGAATCGCCCTTTCATTTATGACACAGCCTGACTGGAGCGTGATCATAGGCAATGTCTTTGCAATGGCGATTCTGGGTTCTTCCTTTATTGCAATGGGATTGTTTATTTCCTCCCTTACCGAAAGTGCAATCGTTGCAGCAATCGTTTCCTTTGTGCTGAATGTCCTGATCAGCATTATGGATACCATCAGCGGAACAGTTTCGTGGGATGTTCTGACAGGTATCACGAATGCGATCTCCTTCCAGAAAAAATACAATAATTTCTCACTCGGTCTGATCTCACTTTCCGATGTGGTATTTTTTGTATCGGTAACTTTTATCTTTCTCTTCCTCACCGACAGGGTGATCGAGAGAAGAAGATGGGCATAAGGAGGGATCGGCATGTCTGAAAATAAAAATAATATTGAAAATGAAGAAGAAGTAAAAGAAACATCAGAAATAACAGAAACAGAAGTTTCTGAAAAAAACGAAGAAAAACTCGCACAGACCCCGAAACCGCCAAAGAAAAAATCTGACAGTGATAATCCGAAAACGAAAACCGTTGAAAAAACTGACAAAAAGAAATGGTCGAGAAAGGCACAGCACAGGCTGGTATCGGTCGTACTGATCTGTCTTGTGCTGATCGCAGCAGTTCTTCTTAATGTGATCTCGGCGGTTCTGACGGATCGTTTTTCGGGGCTGACAGCGGATATTACAAGCAGCGGTGCTTATAACCTCAGTGATACAACAATGAAGCTTGTCAGCGGCGTGAAGAAAAAAGTAACAATTACCTTCCTTGCGGATAAGGCTTCCTATGAAGCAGTCGATACCTATTATAAGCAGGCAGTCAGCCTTGCGGAAAAAATGAAGCAGAATTCCGACGGTTTTATAACGGTGGAGTATGTCGATCTGATCAAAAATCCGACTTATTCGAGCAAGTATGAAAATGAGGAGCTTACTGTAACGGATGTTATCGTAAAATGCGGCGACAAATACAATATTCTGAAAAAGGAAGATCTTTTTAACTATGCACTTGACCAGTCAACCGGTTATCAGTATATTACATCTTCAAAAGTGGAATCCGCACTTGATACAGCTGTTGTCAAGGTAACAAGTGATGTCAGCAATAAAATTGCGATTGTGAATGACAATACCGAGGATGATTATTCCTATATTTCAAAGCTCCTGACTGCCAATAACTATGAGGTGGTTGAAATGAGTATCGAAAAGGAAGAAATTCCGGATGGTGTCAATACGGTAATTGCCTATGCACCTGCAAAGGATTACACCGAAAAGGCAGTGGAAAAGCTCAGAAAGTTCCTGAACAATGACGGAAACTATGACAAGAGTATTTTCTATATTGCCTATATGGGTCAGACGGAGACACCGAATATTGATGAGCTTCTCAAATCATATGGTATGACTGTCAGCGACGGTCTTGCCTTTGATGCAGACACAACAAGACAATACAGCAGCGGAGATATGTACAGATTTATCGCAACAAAATTTGCTTCTCAGGAATTTACCGAAAATATTACAGAAAATGATACATCGGTTCTTTCCAGCCGTTCTAAGGCAGTAGCTTCACTGAATGACAATATTACGGAGCCGCTTCTGACATATTCCTCACAGTCAGGTGTGTATTTGTTTGATGATACCGAAGAGACGTTTGATATTGAAAAGGCAATGATCGGCAATATCAATGTTATGATGCTGGGACTTTCGGGAAATGATCAGGCTACATCCAAGCTGATCTTCAGTGGCTCGACGGATATGTGGACACAGACCATTATGCAGTCGGATATGATGAACCAGACATATTTTCTGAATATCATCAATGACCTGAATCACAGAGAGGATAATTCTATACGGCTGGAGGATAAGATCGTTACCGAATATAACCTTCATATCAGTAGTTCAACAGCGATAACTGTCGGCGTGATCATGTTTGCAGTTATTCCGGTCCTGATTATCGGTGCAGGTATTATGGTGTATATTGTACGCCGCAGAAGATAACGGAGGACGGCAATGAAAAAAAATATACGTTTCATTATTATCATCAGCATTGTTGTCGTTCTGCTAACAGGAGCACTGATCTTTGTTTTTAATCTTCCGCAGAATGAGGACAGCGGTGTTGTGACAGATACCACAAATGATATCCTGCTGTATGATAAAACCAATCTGAAACCGGAAGAGATCACTGTAAAAAACAGCAGCGGAGAATATGTGCTTATCGGGTTTGATTATACAGAGATGCTGGGCGAAGTGATTGAGGAAAAAGCAGCGGAGGCGAGCGAAGAGGCGGCTCAAAGCAGTGACGGTTCTCAGGTCAGTCAGGTATCCGATAACCTGAAAGATGATGAAGTATCCACTGTATCAGTGAATATGCACTATACTATGCAGGGATATGAGGAACTGGAATTATCCAAAGACAGAACCGATGACCTTGCCTATCAGTGTTCCTATGTAACAGCATTGATGCTTGTTGATAAATCGGGCAGTAAGTATAAGGATTACGGTCTTGATAAGCCGGCTGCTACCGTAACGGTCGTTTTCAGTGACAATTCACAGGAAATATTGTATGTCGGAGATGAAGCTCCCGATAACAAGGGCAGATATTTCAGACGTGACGGAAATGCAAATGTTTATCTGATGCAGAGTGAAACTGTTACAGCTTTCCTTACCGAAAAGCTGCAGATGCTTGACAGCACACTCACAGCTGAATTTGACGATGAGGAAGAGGATGAGTGTCAGATCACTACTGTGAATATCAGCGGAACTGGCTATGATAAACCCGTTAAGATCACCAAAGAAATTAATGTGGCATCCGTTAGTAACTATAATATGACTTCACCATTGAAAGAAGCCTGCGGTCAGAATGTTGTTGAAGGCTTTGGCGAAGATATGTACGGAATGTCAGGCAGTGAAATTGCTGCTGCAAATGTAACGGAGAAGGATATCAAAAAATACGGTCTTGATAAACCGTATATGAATATCAGTGTAACAGCAAGCGATAATTCCAAAGTGAACCTCCTTGTTTCAAAGGCAGAAAAAGACGGCAGCTGTTATGTCATGACCAAGGGCGGAAAAATTATC
>CACYDD010000074.1 GCA_902773065.1 uncultured Ruminococcus sp.
GTAGATGCCGGCTACCTCAGTAAACGCATAAGCTACATGAGCCGCAGCATTGTTGCCGTCCATGGTTTTCATTTTTCTAGCCATTGGGAATGTCCTCCTTTGAATTATATAAAATTACTTAAATAAAGTGGTTAAGTAAATTTTGGCACAATACACTGTACCGACTCTAATTTTAGCACTTTTTTTCCCTGATGTAAAGTGAAAAAATGTAAATTGTCAATATTTTTATAAGTATTTCTACAAAAAATTTAAGCAATAATCATAAAATGGCACGATTGGGTATTATTTTTGCACGAAAGTGAATGTTAGATACATTTAACAACTTATCATTGTCATTTAGGGGTAAGGGACTAGGGGTCAGGATTCAGAATTTACTCCAAAACTCAAATTATAGTCCCTGATCTCTAAGCACGAAAAACCTTTAAGAAAATTAAGGTTTTATTTACATTCAATTTACAGCAAAAACTTATTGCTTTCTCAAATCTTCCATATAATAAAATCACGATAACAAAACAAACGAACCCAAAGGAGTGGTTGATCATGAAAGGTAAAAAAATGAACATAAGAAAAATAATCACAGTTGCTCTCTTCTGTGCAGCAATTACAGGTAATATGATTTTAGCAGGATGCACCGAGGATAATACGGAAACAACGGAAACTTCTTCCGCTTCTTCTGTGGCAAGTGTTGTTGTAAGTGAGGAAAAAGTGGAATCGACTGTAAGCGTGGAAGAAGAAGATACCGATGCATCTTATTCCGAAAGCGACAGCACAAAAATCACGCTTAGCGGTAAGACCGCTTCTGTGGAAGGTGAAGGCGCAAAGGCTGACGGCGGAACAATTACCATCTCCAAAGCAGGAACTTATGTTCTTAGCGGCACACTGGATGACGGTCAGGTCGTGATCGAAGCAGGCAAGAACGATACCGTAAAGCTTATTCTAAACAATGCAAGCATTACAAGCTCTACCGCTCCTGCAATCTATGCTTCAAAATGTGAGAAGACGATCCTCGTTCTGGAAAAGGGTACGACAAATACCCTCGCTGACGGTAAAGATTATGTAAAAGAAGATACAACAGAAACATCCACAACTTCCGAATCTTCCGCAACAGAAGAGGACGACAGCAGCGATAACCCGAATGCAGCAGTTTATGTCAAGGACGACCTCACCATACTCGGCGAAGGTACTCTGAATGTAACAGGCAATGCGAAAAACGGTATCACTTCCAAAGATGTTCTGCGTATCACAAGCGGTACGATCAATGTCAAAGCAGCTCATCACGGTATCACAGGCAAGGATAACCTTTATATCAGCGGCGGTACAGTAACAGTTGAAGCAGCTGACGGCGACGGTATGCGTTCCACTTATTCCAAGACTGATGATGCGGACAAGGGTCATGTTTATATTGAAGGCGGAGAGATAAATATCACTTCCGCAAACGACGGTATCCAGTCTGAAAAGAACCTCGTGATTAACGGCGGTACAATTACCGTTAAAGCAGGCGGCGGCGCACCTGAAACTATTACAAACAACAGTAACGATCAGGGCGGCAGAGGCGGCTTTATGCAGAATAATAATGCTTCCTCCGATACCGATACGGAAAGCACCAAGGGTATCAAAGCAGGTGCAGACCTTACCATCGGCGGCGGAACAATCACGATCGATTCCGGCGATGACGGTGTTCACAGCAACGGCAATGTAACAGTTACAGACGGCACAATTACTGTGAAATCTGGCGATGACGGTGTTCATGCAGATACAAACCTTGTGGTTAAAAACGGAACTGTAACAATCGAAAAATCGTATGAAGGACTTGAAGGCGAAAATATCGATATCTCAGGCGGTACGATCGATGTAACAGCAAGTGATGACGGTATCAACTGCAACGGCGGCAATGATTCCAGCGGCTTCGGCGGAATGGACGGCAATATGCAGTTCGGTCACGGCGGTCGTATGCAGGATGGTCAGAATATGCCGACAGATCAGAATCAGAATACAGCTAACGCACAGGCAACAGCCGCAACAACAGAGAAAACGGAAGATAGCACTGACACCACTCAAAAATCTGATAATACCCAAACAGGTATTCTTTCCATCAGCGGCGGTACAGTTTACGTCAATGCTCAGGGTGACGGTGTGGACAGTAACGGTGAACTGAATGTCAGCGGCGGAACAGTTATCGTCAACGGTACAACAAGCGGCGGCAACGGTATTCTTGACCATGACGGCAGCTGCACATTCACAGGTGGTACGGTCATCGGTGCAGGCACATCTGATATGCTCGAAATGCCTTCCGAAAGCTCCACACAGAATACTCTCGCAGTTCTCTTTGACCAGACCCAGACAGCAGGCACACTTGTCTATGTCATAGACAGCAGCGGCAATGTTCTTGCGGCAATGTCTCCCGAAAAGAATTTCGGCTGCTTTATCCTCAGCTCGGCAGAACTGAAAAATGGTGAAACCTACAACGTATATGTCGGCGGTACTGCAACAGGCGATTCTGTTCACGGTCATTACAGCAAGGCTTCTGTTTCGGGCGGCACACAGTATACCAGCTTTACACTCTCTGACAGCAAGGTTACTTATGTCAATGCCAGCGGCGTTACCACATACTCCGGCGGTATGGGCGGCGGCATGAAAGGCGATATGGGAAATTTTAATAACGGCAGCGATAATATCCAGCAGCCAAACGGAGATAATAACGCTCAGATGCCTCAGATGCCGAACGGTGATAACAACACGCAGAACAACCAGAACAATTCTTCCAGTGGTAACAGTTCTGATAGTAAGACAAATAATAACATTCAAACACCGAACAACAATAATAACAACAGCAACAATGCCCAGACTCCGCAAACACCGAACAGTGACAATAATAACGGACAAATGCCTCAGATGCCGAATGGCGGCGGAAGAGGTCAGGGAATGCAAAGACCTGATGGCAGCAGCAACGGACAAATGCCCCAGCTTCCGAACAATAACAACAGCAATCAGTCCGATAACAGCAAAAAGAGTACAGGCAGTACAACTAATGAAAATGCAGCCGCTTCCAACGGTCAGAGTGTATAATCTCCATCCATTGTAAATAAACAGGCATCCGTCACAGAAAAAGTTGTGGCGGATGCCTGTTAGAGTGTGGTGTTATAGTATTATAATTTTTTCCTTTGATACACTATTGCAATTACTGCTGACATATTATATAATGTAGATACTATCATATATCAGCAGGAGGATGACAAAATGGAAAGATTTGTACCGTATGAAAAGATGTCCAAGCGTATGCAGAAGGAATTCAACAAAAAGCAGCGCAGGGACTGGGGACTGACAAATCCCGCAACAAGAAAAGAAAAAAATGCAAAAGCCTATAATAGAAAGAAGCTTCGTTCCATGGACAGAAAATTCCAATGGAACGAAGCTTTTTTAATGCATAATTCATAATGCATAATGCATAATGAAATTCCTTTTTCGGATTTTAGCAAAAGGGTACTTTTTTTGTTCTACATATGAAGAGTTAGTGTAAATAATTTTGGGACTTTATGGCGCGGCAATAAATGATGGTTTACAATAAACTTAAGCGCGAAATTGACAGCGGAGGCACTCCGCCCTAAGTGTGAAATTATAGTTGGCAATGAAATCAAAACGCGGCAAAGAATTTGACTTTATAAAAAAGTAGCGACCGTAGGGAGCACCGGCGCGAATTCCCTGCGCACGTGGTGCGCCGCCTGTTAAGAAATTCACTTGCTTTTTTCTTTAATTTTGCTTATAATATAGTAGAAAGGGGTGTTGGTGATGGCACAAACCGTAAATGTTAATTTTAAACTGGACGAAGAGGTAAAAAAGCGTATGGAAGAGGCCTGTGCGGATATGGGGCTGTCAATGAGTGCAGCATTTACCATATTTGCAAAAAAGGTCGGTCGGGAAAGAAGAATTCCCTTTGAAGTTTCGGCTGACCCGTTTTACTCTGACAGCAATATAAGATATCTGGAGCAGAAAATGGCAGACTATAAGGCAGGACGGCTTCAGCTTACCGAACATCCGTTAATAGAGGAATAATCATGAAAAAACGAGCAATACAATGGGATTTTGATGCATGGAATGAATATCTTTACTGGCAAGGTCAGGATAAAAAAACACTCAGACGAATCAATCAGCTTATCAAAGATATCGGTCGTTCTCCGTTTGACGGTATTGGCAAGCCGGAACCGTTGAAAGATAATTTATCCGGTTTTTTGGAGTCGCCGCATTGATCGGGAAAACAGACTTGTCTATGCGGTTGAAGAGCGTGTTGTAGTAATCATCTCCTGCAAAGGTCACTATGACGATTGAAATGTTACAGTATCTTTAAAAACCAAGCCGGAGTGCAAAGAACGCTTCGGCTTGGTTTTTATTATTATTTTGCTGCATATTCCTGGTTTTTCTGCCAATATTCTGATTACAAAAATATCGGAGGGATATGTATGAAACTGTTATTCAAATCATTCTGTTGTGCGATTGTGATTGCATGTGTTTTGTCTATGACAGGTTTTTGCAGTGCTTGCGAGAATATCGAGGATAAGGTGTTCCGCCTGCATATTATTGCCAATTCTGACAGCGAGGAAGATCAGGCATTAAAACTCAAAGTACGTGATGAAATTACCGCATACACTGATGAGCTTTTTAAAGACTGTAACAACAAGCAGGAATCCATGCAGAAAGCCAAAGACAATATCAATAAGATCAGGGCAAAAGCACAGGAAGTGGTCAACCGGAACGGCTTTGATCAGAAGGTCGATGCCTATGTGACCAATATGAGCTTTGACACAAGAGTGTATGATGATTTTACATTGCCGGCAGGAAGATATGATGCACTGAGAATTGTAATAGGTGAGGGAGAAGGGCATAACTGGTGGTGTGTGCTGTACCCTGCGGTCTGTGTGCCGTCAGCAGAAAAAAATATCGGTTCTGCTCTGAATGAAAGCGAAACCGATATCGTGACGGAAAGTGATAAATATGTTGTAAAATTTAAAATTGTGGAATTATGGGAAGAATTGTTCTGTCAGTGATTTTATGACCTGATAAGTGCATAAATTTGATAGTCAAATATCTGACCGTTTTTATAGATGGCACTGTGTAATGTGCCTTCATGAATAAATCCGGCATTGACAAGAGCCGTTTCCGCAGCAGTATGATCTGCATACGGATGTGCTTCAATGCGGATGATATCATAGCGGTCGAAAACTTCCTTGCAGACAGCCTTGATGATATTTGCACCTATTCCCTTTCCTCTGTAGGGTTCGGCAAGCCATATGGAAAGTTCGGCGTTTTTTTCAAAAACACCACTGCCGAAAACAACATCAATGCCGCCCACAGCATGATCTTCGATCATCACCGCACGGCAGAACTGTTTTTCTTCACTGTTCAGCATACGTTCTTTGATATACTCCAGTGCAAAGGCAGCATCCATAGGGTAAGGCAAAAATTCACACAGATTATCTGAAAGGTGCGGATCGTTTGTGGCAGTGATAAAATCATCAAGATAATTGGAATTCCATTTTTTCAGTTGAAAGTCCATGTTGTTCCCTCACTTATCATATACTTTATATTCATTATAACATTTTTTCCATACAATTAACAATACTTTTACAAAATATTTTGTAAAAGATGATTGAAAAAATTAGTGAAACGATTATTTGCTTATTTACATTTTTGCTATCATGATATATAATGGATTTGTATAAGGGAGGACGACAGAAATGAAGCTGTATGAAAAAACGATAGAGTCAAAAATTATATTCGAAGGAAAAGTCATTCATGTCAGGCATGACACAGTGGAACTTGAAAATGGTGCAAGGGCAATGAGAGAAATCGTGAAGCATCCGGGCGGTGTCTGCATTGCGGCACTTACCGATGATAATGAACTGCTGTTTGTCAGGCAGTTCCGCTATCCGTATAAGGAAGTGGTTCTGGAGCTTCCGGCAGGCAAGCTGGAAAAGGGGCAGAATCCGCTGGAAAACGGAAAGAGAGAGCTTCTGGAAGAAACAGGTGCTGTCGGCAGGGAATATATGACGCTTGGAAAGCTGTACCCGAGTCCGGGCTACTGCGGCGAGATCATTCATCTGTATTTCTGCAAGATCGACAGCTATCATGCACAGCAGCTCGATGAAGATGAATTTCTGAATGTGGAGCGGATCTCGCTGGAAAAGGCAGTCGAAATGGTAATGAATAATGAGATCCCCGATGCCAAAACACAGGTTGCTGTATTGAAAACTGCGGCACTGCTGAATAAATTGAACGGAAAGTGAAAATATGATTAATCCTATTCTGGTGATAATTGCCGTTGCCGTGGTATTGTCTGCGTTGACGGTAACCATACTGAACAAGCCGAGAATACCCATTATAGCAAGTGCTTTTTTGATTATCCTGATTTTCTTTGTATTTACGACATTTTTTATCGACAATGCCATTGCGGATGCGTTTGTATCTAACAGCCTGAATGATTTTGTCCGTTTTGCGGTGATGAACGATAACCCTACATATGACGACCTTGAAAAGGCATTTACGCTGTTTTCATATATTGATGTGGGATTGTTTCTGACGACAGTTATTGTGATGTTTATAGAGGCGTTTTATATTCTGCGCCACAATTCCGGTGTGTGATATGATGAAGTCAACAGGTGTTTACATTCATGTGCCGTTTTGTGCAAAAAAATGTCCGTACTGCGATTTTTATTCCCATGCAGGAAATGAAAAAACATATAATGCTTACACAGATATGCTTTTGGAAAAAATTGCTTACTGGGGAGAAAAACTTGACCGAAAGGCAGATACACTCTATTTCGGCGGAGGTACACCAAGTCTTTTGGGTGCGGAAAGACTGGTCAGAATTGCAGAACGGGTGCGGAACTGTTTCGGGAATGATATCACTGAAACAACGGTTGAGGTGAATCCGTCAAGGGAAGATTTTGATTTCGGAAAACTGATAAAGGGCGGTATCAACAGAATTTCTGTCGGGTTACAGTCTGCTGATGATGAGGAACTGAAATTTCTTGGCAGACAGCATGACAGCGCACAGGCTAAAAAGTGTATCAATGCGGCAAAAAATGCAGGTTTTGAGAATATTTCGCTTGACCTGATGATCGCACTTCCTGATCAGACAAAAAGCAGTCTGGAAAGAAGTGTTGAGTTTTGTGCCGAACAGGGAGCAAAGCATATTTCCGCCTATATTTTGAAAATTGAGCCGCAAACAGTATTTTACAAAAACAGGGAAAAATTAAATCTTCCCGATGATGACGAATCGGCGGAATTGTATGAAACGCTTTGTGACTTGATGAAGCAGTACGGTTATAATCATTATGAAATCTCCAATTTCTGCAAAAGCGGCTATGAAAGCCGTCATAACCTGAAATACTGGCATGATGAAGAATATATCGGCATAGGACCTTCCGCCCATTCCTTTATTGACGGTAAACGCTTTTATTGTCCGCGGAAAATGAAAAGCTTTGAAGAAGATGAATATATACCTGACGGTGAAGGCGGGGGAGAAGAAGAGTTTATCATGCTTGGTCTGCGGCTGTCGGAGGGAATCACCAATGAACGCTATCTTCAAAAGTTCGGGAAAACGATTCCCGAAAAATATCTTAGAAACGCACAGCGTTTTGAAAAAGCGGGTCTTGTGCGGATAAGCGACAGCGGCTTTGCCCTGACCGAAAAAGGTTTCATGGTATCAAATTCCTTGATTACTGAAATACTTACTTAAAAATGCCGCGTTTCAAATAAAACGCGGCATTGAATTTATCTTAATAATAAAGATAGAGCGGTTATGCAAGATTCAGTTGTTCTTTCAGAGCCTGTTGTAAAACCTGAGAAAAATTAATGTGATTTTCTTCTGCCATAATATTCAGCCATTGAGGAATAGACAATGTTTTTTTAACAGATTTCGTATTATGACGTTTGCGGTATTCTGCTTCATCAAATTCAATTAAAACTGCCGCTTCGTTAGCAGCAGTTTTGATGGAGGTGATATCACTTGTTTCGGGGAAATTGAAAGCTCCTGTGGCACTGTCTTCAAGATATAATCCTATTGCCTCAACCGCCATGGTATAGGCTTCTTCAAGTGTATCACCTTCTGTGAAACAACCGTCCAAATCGGGAAAATACACACTGTAACCGATATCTTCTTTTCTGAAAACAGCCGGATAAAATTTTTTTGACATTACAAAAACTCCTTTCGTTGTGTGAAGCGACAAAGAACTTATTTGAGACCTGCCTTTTTTAATATGTCCTGTTCCAATCCCTTTTTCATATCCTTGTTGTGATACGGTACGATGATAGTCTGATTCGTCTTTGGATTGAATAATTTTCTGTGAGAGCCGTTTGAGCTGATTTCCATAAATCCGTTGGCAATCAGAAGTTTTATCATATCCTTTGGCTTCATTGGCATTTGCTTCACCTCTTTTGTTCTGCTAATATTATACTACGTGATAATACGTATGTCAACTTTTAGGGTTAAAAAAACGGTAAGCCCTTTCGGACTTACCGTCGTTTTTTATGTAGTTGAACGAAAATCAGTCAGCGTATTTGTCGTCTGTTTCGTTCCATGCATACATCTTGCGGATCTCTGCACCTACCTGCTCGAGCTGATGTTCAGCCTTGAGAGCACGTGTAGCGTTGAAGTGAGCTCTGCCGTTCTTGTTTTCTGCGATCCACTTGGAAGCAAATGTGCCGTCCTGGATCTCAGCAAGAACCTTCTTCATTTCAGCCTTTGTTTCGTCTGTGATGATTCTCTTACCTGTTTCATAATCACCGAACTCAGCTGTGTCAGAGATGGAATATCTCATCATGGAGAAGCCGCCGCTGTAGATGAGGTCTACAATGAGCTTCATCTCGTGGATACACTCAAAGTAAGCGTTCTCGGGAGCATAGCCTGCTTCAACAAGTGTTTCA
>CACYDD010000075.1 GCA_902773065.1 uncultured Ruminococcus sp.
GATGGTGAACACCTCTATGCTGACGGTCGTTCCCGGAACTCCGCTGTATCGTGCGATGGAAAAGGGGCTTTACACCGAATCCACCGAGACCGAAAAACTGGAGGAGATACATGAGTTTGTACGATGTCTTACCAATGACACGATATTCATGAACGAACACGCATCAAACCTTTTCCATGTAAAATGCCGAATCTCAGAACAGAAAGATGAGTTGCTTGAATATATCGGAAAATTCATGGAGGAAAGCGACGAAAAGGAACTGCGAATGTATCGTGAAAGGATCACGAGGGCGTTCTGAATGTGCTATTCCATTGTTGGAGAAACGGCATATGAATTGATCGGCATTGCGATGTTCTGTTTGTTCATTTTACATCATACCCTGAATTTTGGTGGACAAAAACTCTGTTCAAGGGCAAGTATGACCTCTGTCGTATTGTGAATCCCCCGTATCATTGGAAAGCAGTGATTTCTTTGATGAGGGGGAGTTTTGCATATATGCGTAAAATAGGTTGCTTTTTCAGGTTTTCTATTGTATAATAGAGGTAAAAGATACATCAATGCAATGATTTTGCTGTCAAAAAAACATTCGATTATTGTGCTGCAAATAGCCTTTTTTACCGATATAGTATGATTATTAGAAATTTTCAGTCAACAAAATCGGCACCGAGCACGTTGAGTGCGTAGTTCTGCTGTCAAAACCAAAATCCTGAAACGGCGTATTTACGCGGATAATCGGCATTTGACCTTTTCGGATTTGTTCCCCTGCACACTCATTTTTCTGTATGCGCAAACAGGTGAAAAATCCGAATGGCATACACAGCACATCTGACAACCAATCTGCACACTTTGATTTTTGACAACCAATTCAAGCACTCGATTTAGGGTGCTTGAAACTGCTTTTTGGATTTTTTCAGTGTGCACCCAAACCTTAGAACTCCGATTTGAAGAAGTGGATGATATTGAAGTTAGGACTGATCCGGTATGTGACTGGATTGGAGATTTCTATTGTTATCCCGCTTTTTATAATAAGAACAAACTCGTATTTGACATCGAATATTATAAGATACTGTGTTCGAAAATTGTCGTAGTATCATATGAATAACAAACAGCCCCGCACCACTGAAAATCCATTGATGCAGGGCTGCTCATTTCTAATTACATTTCAATGCTGATCGTCATTCCGGACTTGAACCGGAACTCCAAGTATTCATCGTTGACGTTAACCTTTACATAACCGGCTCTCCGCTGTGCAAAGCTAACAACTGATCGCCCATAATGTCCTTCATAAGATCAAAGGCAGGGATACCCGTGCAGTGACCGCTGTAAAAGATTGTATCCAGCTGGGAAAGCTCTCTTGCCGTCTGAATGATGACAGCCTTTTCCTCCTCAGTATACTCACCGTCCTTTTTCATCATATGGAATCCGGTGATGACATAATCGGGTTCATTGCCGAAAAGCTCCCTGTACCTGTCAAGTATATTGAGGATACCGTTATGGGAACAGCCCGAAAGGAGCCAGCGCCTGCCGTTCTGTGTGATGACAAGGCACTGCTCATGCGCAAAATCATCGGGGACCTGTACACCGTTTTCCACGCGGGAAAGCTTTCGATTCCCCTGAGGATAGCATCGTCTGCCTATGATACTGCTGAACAGAAACAGCTCATCGTCTAGCTGTATATCACCGTCTATCAGCTGTACATTCGGCAGGTCAAGAATAGCCTTATCAATACCGATGTATCGTTCGCCGTTAAAATGGGGCTCGGCAGCTTTGCTCTGCATAATGATATGAGCGGTATGGTTGATCTGCGAAAACGGCAGGATACCGCCTGAATGATCATAGTGTCCGTGGCTAAGTACCACTGTATCGACTAAGGACAGGTCAACACCGAGAATCTCTGCATTCTTCACAACAGCATCGGATTGTCCTGTGTCAAGCAGGAGCCTATGCTTCCGCGTTTCTATATAAACAGACAGCCCATGCTCTGCGATACAGTCTTCGTGACCGCAGGAATTTTCTACAAGTGTGATGATCTTCATAGGCTCTTACCTCACAGGCGGGTTTTCTTCAAAATAGCGGTCAAGTATTTCAGCCGCTGTTTTGACGAATTTCACGCAGGGTCTAACTTTGTAATATTGCTCGGTACGTTTTTCGGGAGCGGGCGTACTTGTTACCGCCAATCCTTTCAAAAGGTCTCGGCAGATGATCGTTTCATGTGCTTTTCGGAATTCCTCTGCGAGATACTGTATACGCTGGTAATGCGCCGCTTTCAAATTGTCATCAAGTTCCGTACCCTGTCCGTAAAGGATACCTGCCACCATGAACATGCCTGAGCAAGCACCGCAGACCTCACGCATACGTCCCATTCCGGCTCCGAAGGATGACGAAAGCCGTTTTGCAAGCTCCTCGTCCATGCCGGTAACATCGGAGAACGCAACAAAAACAGACTGTGCGCAGTTATAGCCCTGTGTAAAAAGGCTGACTGCCTTTTCAGTATGATTGAACTTCATCAGTGATTACCGCAGCTGTGCGTGCCGCAGCCATGATCTCCGCAGGAATGACCTTCGCCGTGTTCATGAGCGTGATGATCGCAGGTCGGGTTCTCGTTCTGAACAAGTGTCTGTGCAAGGAAAGCCGCAACCGCCTCGTCAGCGCTTCCCATATTGCCGCCGTAAAGAGCGATGCCTGCCTCCTGCATAGCCATCTGTGCGCCTCCGCCGATACCTCCGCAGATCAGAACGTCAGCCTGAGCGTTTTTCAGGAATCC